>WTHH01000246.1:0-30224 GCA_011523195.1 Verrucomicrobiales bacterium | reverse complement strand
TTCAACTAATTCCGCTTGGCCAAGGGAACGGAGAAACGCCTGTCTCCTTTGTAAACCAAGCGCTAGGTCAAGCGCGATATCAGGCGAGAAACCCTTTCAGTGCACCGGTGCTGTCACCGAGTTTCTGAATCGGGCAGCCCATGGCCTGGGCCATGGAGACCCAGAGGTTGGCGATCGGTGTGCCCTTGGCATGCTGATCGTGCCGGTTGGTTTTCAACTGGCCGCCAGCGCTGCCGGCAATGACGGTGGGCAGATTGGAGCACTCGTGCAGCATGCCGCTGCTGAGGCCGGAGCCGTAGGTGAACATCATGCTGTCGAGCAACGTGCCGTCTCCTTCCTTGATGGCATCCATCTTTTGGCAAATCTGCGAGAACTGCCGCATGTAAAATTGATCAAGCTTCTCGAGGTCGCTGAGTACCTTTTCGTTCCTTTGATTGTGGGTCCAGCCGTGGTGGAGAATGGGTTTCGCAAACACATCCTCGAACATCAGCGGCGTGTCCCAGCGTTCCGGCGCGACCATCATGGAGCTGACTCGAGTGAGATCGGTCTGCAGCGCGAGGATCATCAGGTCGCCCATCACCTGAATGTATTCATCGCGGCGCATGCTGGTCCAGAGTTTCTCCGGCTGTTCAATGCCAAGTTCGTTGGCGTCCACCTGTTGCTTGGTGATGCGCTCGATCTGCTGTTCGACAGTTCGCACGGAGTCCATGTACTCGTCGAGCTTGTGGCGATCCAGCCGCCCCAATCGGCCCTTCAAATCCTTCGCATCGGCACGCACGAGGTCGAGCACGCTGGCATTGGCCTGGTGTTCTTTCACGTTGAACAGGCGCTGGAAAACCTTGCGCGGATCCTTGATCGACCGCGCCACGTGCCCGTGGCCGTACCACGAGATGTTATCGAAATACACCGACTCCTTGTTGTCGGTGAAGCTGTTGCACGACAGCTCGAGCGAACGGAACGGCGTGGTCTTGCCGGCGGTGTCGGCAATGATCTGGTCGATGGTGCGCTTGATTGGATACCCGGCCGGAGACAGTTCATCGGGCGCGGCCGTGCTCAGGTAACACGTTCCGGCCTGCGCGTGGCCGTCGGTGCCGGGCACTTTCACGCGGTCGAGATTGGTGAAGAGCGAAATCTTTTTGCGCACCGGCTCCAACGGTTGCAGTGTGCGGCTGAGTGCGAAGTTGTGCCCGGTCTCCTTCGGGTGCCATGCCTCCTGAGCCACGCCGTTGGGCACGTAGAAAAAGGCCACGCGCTTGGGCGCCGATGCGCTGGCCCCGCGAGTGTGCATCACATCGAGAAATGGCAGCGCTAGCGCCGCACCGCAGCCATGCAGAAATGTGCGCCTCGGTATGTTCTTGTTCTTTAATACGTTCATTTTCTTTCGTTCTGACCGGTTTTATGCCGAAACGGCATGCTCTTGGCAATCTCAACCACCACGGTGGAAAAGCGGCCGTGATCCGCCGTAACCCGCCGCGTGATGCGATCGATCGCCGGCTTGTCTGTCACCTTTAATTCGCGACCGAGCGCGTAGCTTAACAGATGTTCACTGAAGGCGCGCATGAATTTCTCCGGCCTCGCAAGAATGGCGTCCTTGAACTGCTCGATGTCCTTAAACTCCGCCTCGCCGAAGAGCTTGCCGCTCGCGTCGATATCGCGCCCGCCGCGGTACTGGTCGCGCCAGCGTCCGATGGGATCGAAACTCTCCAGCACAAACCCGAGTGGATCGATGCGTGCGTGACAACTGGCGCAAGATTGGTCGGTCGCGTGTTGCTTGAGTCGCTCGCGAATAGTCAGACCCTTCGCCTCGATGGCTGCGTCGTCGGCTTCAATCTCCGGCACCACGTCCGGCGGCGGCGGCGGCGGGTCATTGAACATCACCGTGGCCACCCACGCGCCCCGCTTGATTGGGCTGGTACGCAGCGGCGTCGAGGTCATCGTCAGCACCGCTGCGGTGGTCATCACGCCGCCCTCGCGCCGCGTGGTGAGCTGGCGTTTGCGGAATGGCTGCGTGAAGGTATTAAAGCGATTGCGATTGCCGCGGTTGCCGAACGGTGCCTCGGGCTTGTTGTACCACGCCTGCAACTCGTCGGATCGATACGCGTAGTTGCTGTCGACAAAAAGCATGATAGAGCGATCCTCCACCTGTACGCTCTCAAAGAGCAGCAGCGGCTCGACCATTGTTTGTAGGCCAAACTTCCACTGCTCGCAGCCGATGCGCGAGTAGTACACCTGAAAGCGGTCGAAGTCGGGCACGGCGGTGATGAGTTGATCCAGCCGCAGCCATTGGCGCGCGAAGTTCTCGGACAACGCTCGACTGCGCCGGTCATTCAACATGCGACGTACCTGTGCCTCCAGCAAGGCCGGTTGCCGCAACTGCCCTTCCCGTGCGGCGGCTAGCAGAGGTTCATCCGGGATGCTGCTCCAGAGAAACAGCGACAGCCGTTGCGCCAGCTCGTAATCATTCGCAGGTGTCTTTTCGCCCGCGCCCTGCTTGCTTTCCACCACGTAAATAAATTTGGGCGAAGCCAGCACAGCCGCCACCACCGACTTCATCGCCGTGGTGTACGAGCCGGTGCGTTTTTGCTCTGAAGTGTGAAATGCGGTGTATCGCGCCAGCGTCGCCTCATCCACCGGCGACCGGAATGCCCGCTCCAAAAACGGCCTCAACCGCTTGGCTACCGGTTTCCCGTTATCCTTAAAAATCGTGTCGCGCAACGCCGTGTAATCGTCGAACTCCTTTGCGTTCACGATCGAGCGGCCGAGCTTGAGCAGACTCTCCAGAAGGATCGGCGGGATGCTGAGCTGCTCGCCTTGATTGTTGAAGCCGTGCTCCGCCTGCAGGTCGATGGCGAACGGGTCCACGCCGGACAAAATCTGTCGCTCCACCTGAAACTTGCCGAGCGTGCGGTTGCCCACCGTCACGCCCGCTGGCATCCGACCCGAGGCGGGGTCGAAATACTGGCTCGAGCGAATCACCTTTTCCGGTAGCGGATAAATGTCGCCGCGCAACTCCAGCAGATCGCGTACGGCGTTGTTGTACTCGTAGCGGTTCAGCCGCCGCATCACCACCGGTTCGAGCGTGGTGTTGGCCGATACATATTCATCCACCACACCTTCAAAAAACGCCGCCAACTTTGCCCGCTCGCCCTTGGCCGGCTGCGGCTCATCCTCCGGTGGCATCTCCGCCTTGGCCAAAGCCTCCGCCGCGTGTCGCGCCAGCTCCACGTCTTTCAAAACATCGGAGCGCTTGGCCAAGGCCTCTAGGTTCACCTTGCCCTTCACCTTTTTTGCGCCGTGGCAGCGAAAACAATGCTGCTTCATCAATGCACGCGCCTCGGCGAAATCCACCTTCACGACAACAGCCTGCTCCGGTTCTTCCACCTTCACCGGCTTGGGCGCCGAGTCCGTCAGTTTCAGGTAATCCAACCCGTAAAGGTAACCCTTTTTTTGGTACTTGCTCGCCTTGGCGTTGGCCCCGATCAACTTGATCTCGATCCGTTGCGTGCCTGCGTTCAATTCCAATTCACCCAGTTCACGCAGCTTGGCCAAGCGGACGTCAGGCGAATACAAATCCAGTTTGGACTCGATTACCTTCCCATTCAACCGCACTTCGAACAGCCCGTAATCCGGCGCTAAAGTCCATCGCATCGCCAGTGCGTATTTGCCTGTTTCCCCAACGGAAAACTCCACCGTGTTTGAGTCGCCAACCACGCCGTCCCAGAGCAGGTGAGCATCGCCACTCCAGCCGGCGCCGAAACCGCTCATGCCCTGAGGTCGGGCCCTGCCGCTGGCCTGCAGGAATTCTCCCTCGAGAACACCTTGAACAGCCGTAGATGCCGGCTTGCGGATGGTATGAAAATCAAACCGCTCCGCCGCCTGGCCAAGCGCTTGGCCAAGCACGGCTATTAATATGATGGCAATCAACCTTTTCATTGAACAATTAGTTCGCTGCTGACGATGGCTTTGCGTTCGTCTTGGATGGCGATGTACCAGACTGTGGCCTCGCTGGGCGGGGCAGCGCCCTGGGCGTGATGTCCGTTCACCTTGAGTTCGATTGTTTTCCAGACGCGGCTCCGGTTTTGTTCATGCGGTGCCGTGGTGTAGTGCAGCTTGGCCTCGATCAACTTGGTCTCCGACTTGACCGACGTGCGGACTTTGCCACCGTCGATGACCGGCCTGGCGACCACCGGCATCGGTTTGCCTCCGCGGATGTACTGGTCGGCGAACAGGAAGAATTCCGGGAATTCGAAGAGGTGCCCGTGCTTCATGTTGAGCTGGATGCTGTAGTTTTTCTCGCTCCTCACCAGCGCGCAGGTTTTGGCGTAGCTGTCCATCGGATAGGCAAAATCGTTTGTGCCGTTCAGGAACATCACCGGCATCTTCGCCGAACCGATGTAGCGCGACGGATCCCAAAGTCGATGCCATTTGTCCGACTGCGCGGTGGTCATTTTGCCAAACTCACCAACTTTCCAGACGCTATTTTCCTGCAAGAAACCGCACCCGTAGACCGGCATGGCCATAGCAAATCGATCATCCACCCCGGCAACGATGCAGGTCAGGTAGCCGCCCCAACTGATCCCGGTCAGCGCGACGTGATCGCCATCCACCCCGGCGAAACTGCGCAGCAGTGAGTGTCCTCGGATCACGTTGGCGACCGCGTGGTACGACCATTGGTTCTCGAGCGGCTCGTCGATGGTGCTAAACTTGTCCGTGTGACTTTGGCCCGGGCCACCGTCCGGCAGCCGCTTGCGTCCCTCGCCGCAACCGGCCAAGTCCATCGCGATGGCCGCATAGCCGCGCTTGGCCCACAACTGTGCCCAGCTGGCAAACGCCGTACCGCCGCCGCCGTGCACCAGCACGATGCCCGGCACCTTGCCCTTTACCGCTTGGCCAAGCGTCCTGGGCGAGGCGTAGTAGGCGAACACCCTGGTGGGCTTTCCGCGATATTTTTCACCAGCATACAGCAGGGCTTGCACGTCGCCTTCCTGCCGAATCCACTCGAACTTTGGTGCCTTTTTCAGCGCCGTAACATCCCACGGCGTACTCTCCGGTAGGGGCAACGGCTCAGCCGCTTGGCCAAGCGCCTGGCCAAGCGCGCAAAACAAAATTAGTTCAATGAAGCGCCTGTAAATCATTAGGCAGCGGCGGCCTTGAGGGCCTTTTGAATGAGGGCCTTGGTCTTGAGCGAGCCGGCGATCGGGTCGACCTTGTGTCCCTCGAACTCTATCGTGATCACGCCAGAGTAGCTGGATTGGTGGATGATTTTCATCATCCGATAGTAGTCCGTGCGTGTCTCGTTGCCCTTGTCATCAAAGTTCAATGCCTTGGCGCAGATGGCCGGCGCGTGGGCGAGCGTTCGCTTGACGCCGTCGTAGCGGTCGTAACGCCCGAAGTTGTTGAAGTCCGGCAGCAGGCCGGCATTCGGGTGATTGAGTTTTTTAATGACCGCCAGCAACCAGTCGGGGTCGTTCGAATAACCGCCGTGCGGCTCGATCACGATCTTCACCTTGCTGCCTTTCGCGTAGTCGCTGATCGCACGCATGCCCTCGACTGCGTTTTTCATGTTCTCCTCACGGTTTCCGCCGGAACGGCAGTTTACCCGGATGGCATCACAGCCGAGCTGTGCGGCGCAGTCCACCCAGTCCTTGTGTTCCTCGACCGAGCGGGCGCGCTGCTTAGGATCCTTTGCGTCCAGTTCGTTGCCGGCGTCGATGAGGATCAGCACGTTTTTCATCCCCTCACCAGTGGTGCGCTTGGCCAGTTCGCCGACGTATTTTTTGTCGGTGTGCTTGCCTCCAAACGGGCGGTTCCAGTACTCGATGTGTGTGATGCCGAGTTCCTTTTTGGCCAGTGCAGGATAGTCGAGATGCTTGAGTTTTCCGCTGCCTAGCCAGCGGTGAAATGTGTATTCCTGAATACCGATCTGGAATCGGTTTAAGGGTTTCTTCTTTTTTGCCAGAAGTTCCGGTGCGAGTGCGATCGCGGGCAAACCAAGGGCAGCGTTGCGGACGAATGAACGTCGAGTGAGGTCGTGCATGCGCGAAACAGTCGCACGCCAATCCCGTCAAATAAAGGCCGATTTCCCGCCTGGCCAAGAGCAGCTCGATCATTTCATCCTGCCTATCCTGTTCATCCATGTTGAGTAACAGAGCATTAAAACATGGATGAACAGGATAGACAGGATTGCTTACTTGGCTCGCAGGAAATTGGCCAAGGCTTCGAGGCGGTCGGTGTTGATGAAGTCGACACCGGCCTGCTGCAGCACGGCCCAAGTGGCGGGGTTGTCGGGTGCGGCCCAGAAGCGGACTTTTTGTCCATCCTTGTGGGCCTGCTGGACGATGCGTTTGAGCTTGGTCTGCTCGGCTGCCGGGAGATCACCCTTGCCGCGCCACTTGAAGTGCGACCGCCAACTGTCGCTGATCCAAGGCATGAAATGCGGGCCCGCCCCTTTGCCAAGATCGGACATCCGCCCGTCGTAGCCTGCCAGGCGCTTGGCTTGTTTTTCCATGGAGGCGCGCGGGCGGCTGCCGGAGATCACGATAGTCACCGCCTTGGTTTTGGTTTTGTCCGGCCCGAATTCGGTGAGCATAAACCGGTATTTCTCGAGCAACGGCTGGAGTGCGGCATAGGTCTTCGGGCCGTCGGTCTTGAAGTCGATCATCAGGTGAAATGGCGCCTTGGTTTTGTGGACGCTGCCGCCGTTGGCTTTCACGCGCTTGGCCAGGGGCTCGAGGTAAAGCGACTCGAGCGATCGTTTTTCGCGCAGCTCAAATTGAAAGTGCCCGACGAGCAGCCTGCCGTTTTTCAAAAACACGTCGGCCTCGACACTGCAAAAACCGTGCGACAAGGCGTCGAGCAGCGGCCGCTTGTGGTAGTAGTCGTTGTGCGCGTGCGCCTGGTCAAGCGGCCCAGGTGGCTCTTCCGCGTTCAGCAGGGTTGCGCTTGGCCAAGCGGCGAACAAAAAGGTGAGGATCAGTTTTTTCATCAAGCCAGGTGGAGGTCGGTGCTGCAGCCCGGTTCCTGCGGCGGCATGTAGTGGCCGCTGTCGACGTTTGCCGGGTGAACAAAATCGTCGCGCAGGTGCGGAATGTACTCAAGAAACAGTTTCTCGTGGCCCAGCGCGATGTGGCTGAACAAAACGAGGTGCTGGTGAATCTGCCCCATGTCGCCCACGTGCGGCACGAGGCGCACCGGGAACTTGCGCGCGAGCATGACCACCGCGAGCCATTCGCTAATGCCGGCGAGGCGGGTGCAGTCGGCCTGCACGATTCCGACCGCCCCGGCCTGTAGAAAATTCTTCCACAAGACACGGTTGGAAACCGCCTCGCCGACAGCCACCGGCACCGGGGCGATTTTGTCGGCCAAGGTCTTGTGCGCCGAGACATCGTCCGGTTGGGTCGGCTCCTCCATCCAGAACGGATTCATGCCCTTGAGCGCGAGGCAGGCGTCGATCGCCTGCGGAAGCGGCCAGGCCTGATTGGCGTCGAGCATGATGCGGACGTCATTACCCACCGCCTCGCGCACCATGAACGAGCGTCGCACGTCGTGTGTGTGATCCTTCGCACCGACCTTCAGTTTCATCGCGGTGAACCCGGCATCGACTGCGGCCTTGGCGTTGTCGCGAATCTTCTCATCGCTGTACTGGAACCAACCGACGGAGGTGTCGTAGCCGGGGTAGCCGGTTTTTAGGACGCCCTCGCGCTCGGCCCGCGTGGCCTGATGTGATTGCAGCAATTCGACTGCCTCGGCCACAGTCAACACTTCATCAAGATAACTAAAATCGATCAGCCGCGTGATCTCTGCCGGCGACAGGTCGAGCAACAGTTTCCAAATCGGTACGCCGCGTGACTTTGCCCAGAGGTCGAAACAAGCGTTGGTGATGGAGGCGAGCGCGAGGTGTGTCACGCCCTTGTGCGGGCCAAGCCAGCGTACGCCCGGGTGCTCGGCGAGCGAGCGTTGCACCGCGCCAAACTCCGCCATTAATTTCTCGATCTCGCAGCCCTTTAACGGCTCGGCGAGGATGTGGATTGCCTCGCAGACTAGATTGGTGCCGTCGCCCAGCGTGTAGGCGATGCCGGTGCCGGTCAGGCCGGTATCGGTCTCGAGCAGCGTGACTCCGTAGCCGTACGAGGGGTCGGTGTGAACGGCATCGGAGCCGGCGCCGTCCTTGAGTTTGCGGCGGAAATCGTGGGTGGAGATGGATTGAATCGTCGGCATCAGGCAATCGCTTGGCCAAGGCCCACCACATCGCGGGCTGTCTCCCGCGCCCACTGGTCGGCTTCGATAATTTCGTCCAGCGACGGATGCTCAACGACTTGGTGTTGATCCATAACCTCGGTAACCAGGCTCGCGATCCCGACGAACGAGGTCTGCCCATCACAGAAGGCGTCGACAGCGATTTCGTTCGCGGCATTGAGTACGGCCGGGAGGGTGCCGCCCACTTCGCCGGCGCGTCGCGCTTGGTCAAGCGCGGGAAACTTGGCCACGGCCGGCGCCTCGAAGTCCAGCCGGCCAAGCGCGGCGAAGTCGGTCTGCACACGCTCGCTCGCCGCGCGGCTTGGCCAAGTGAGCGCGTACTGGATCGGCAGGCACATGTCGGGCGTGGAAAGTTGCGAAAGGATTGAGCCGTCGACGAACTCGACCATCGAGTGCACCACGCTTTGCGGGTGGACGATGACATCGACCTGCGGCATCGGGATGTTAAACAGCCAGCGTGCCTCGATCATCTCGAGGCCCTTGTTGAACATGGTGGCTGAGTCGATGGTGATTTTGCGGCCCATCACCCACGAGGGATGTTTCAGCGCCTGTTTGACCGTGATGCCGGCGAAGTCTTCGAGAGGCGTTTGCCGGAACGGTCCACCCGAGGCGGTCAGGATCAGGCGTCGCACCGAGTCGGGCGGGCGACCGTCGAGGCACTGGAAAATTGCCGAATGTTCGCTGTCGACTGGCAGCACGTTCACGCCGTGCTTGCGTGCCTCGGCCATGACGATTTCGCCGGCCATGACGAGGATTTCCTTGGAGGCCACGGCGATGTCCTTCCCAGCCCTAATCGCAGCGAGTGCCGGCTGCAATCCGGCAGTGCCGACGATGGCGATCAACACAATGTCCGCGCTTGGCAGCGTGGCCAACTCGATCAATCCCTTCTCACCACTGGCCACGCTAATGCCGTCTAGTTTTGACCTCAGCCCTTCTGCCTTTTCCGGAGAACTGATGGAGACCAGTTCGGGTTGAAATTTATTGGCCTGTTCCGCGAGTAATGCGTCGTTGCCGCCTGCGGCGAGGCCGACGAGGTGGATGTCCCCCGGCAGATCCTCCGCTACCTTCGCGGTGCTGGTGCCGATGGAACCGGTGCTGCCGAGTAGAACGACGTTTTTCATTACGAGCCGCTGCTAGTCATTGAACAAAACCAGCCGGAGGTAAAGGAACATCAGCGGGGCATTGAATAGCAAGCTGTCGAGCAGGTCGAGGATGCCGCCGATGCCCGGGAAAAAGGAACCGGAATCCTTTATGCCGGAGTCGCGCTTGAAGACCGACTCGACGAGGTCGCCCACCACGGCGCCGACCGCCATCAACGGCCCCAGCACGGCCGCGTGTGTCAGCGTCATGCCACCGAGTTTTGTCGCGCCGAAGTAATGTGCAATAACCAGCGCCACAGCTGTAGACAACAGGATCGCCCCGGCGAAGCCCTCCCAAGTTTTCCCCGGGCTAACCTTGGGAATCATCTTGTGACGGCCGATCAGCGAGCCAAGCGAGTACGCCCCGATGTCACTGCACTTAGTGACGAGGATAAAAAAGAGGAGACAGAATCCACCGTCAAACGCGGCCCCCTCCGGTGTCCCGCTTGCGGTCTTGAAAAAGAAAATCTTGAGAATAAAACCGAGCAGCCAAGAGACGTAAAGCACCCCGAGTATCGTGTTGCCGTTCATCGAGAAACTAGGCGGTGCCGGATGGGCGAAGACCCGTCTTACCAGGATCGCGATCAGGAAAACGGCGAGGATTGCCACCTCCAGTTCGGCGACACCGGCGAGGCTGGGGGCGGCGAGGCCAAACCATTTGGCGGCCAGACCGGAGAGGTACAAAAACACCGCGCCGAGCAGCACCACTCCGCAAGAGAGGCCGAGCCACTTGAACCGCGGCAATTGGTTCTCCTTCACAATGCCGTAAAACTCCAACAGGCCGACTACGTTGAGCAGCATCACCAGCGCTCCAACCAGCACAACCGAAAGTGTGCCCCCGCTGAGCAGCCCGTAAAAAACAACACTGAGTAACACCACCGTGCTAGCCAATCGTCGCGCGAACACGGCGGCTTTGGAGTCGTTTTTTTTCGAGGAAGAATCAGGTTCGGACATCGGGTGAGGCGAGGGTTTCAGTCGGCCGGGCCGGGGTCAAACTTTTCCAAACCGCCGGTTGCGCCCGGCGAACTCCTCCAGCGCCGCACAGAATTCCGGCTCACCGAAGTCCGGCCAAAGGCGGTCGGTCACCACCAGTTCCGCGTAGGAGATCTGCCACAGCAGAAAGTTGCTGACACGCATCTCGCCGCTGGTGCGGATGAGCAGGTCGGGGTCCGGCATGTCGGAGGTGTAAAGATGCCCCGAGATAGTCTGCTCTGAAATCTTGGCAGGATCGATCTCGCCATCGCGTGCCTTTTCCGCGATGCCACGCACGGCGTCGACCAGCTCGGTGCGTCCGCCGTAGCTCAACGCGAGCGTGAGAGTGGTGCCGGTGTTTTGCGAGAGCGATTCGCGGGTGGCCTCGAGTTGGTCACGTACAAACTCGGGCAGGCGACTGGTCTGGCCAATGGACTGCAGCTTCACGTTATTGTTGTTCATCTCGCGCTGCTCTGACTTGAGGTAACGGGCGAGGTACTTCATCAGCGTGTCCACCTCGTCCTGAGGGCGGTTCCAGTTTTCAACCGAGAACGCGTAGAGCGTCAGGTATTTGACGCCCAGCCGCGCTGCAGTGCGCAACACCGACCGCACTGATTCGGCGCCGCGACGATGGCCCTCGACCCGTGGCAGGCTGCGCTCCTTGGCCCAGCGGCCGTTGCCGTCCATGATGATCGCCACGTGTGCCGGGAGGACGGCGAGCGCTTTATCGCTGAGTTGTGTTGTGGCGCCCGACATGCGCTTGGCCAAGCGGCCATCAAAGGGTGATCGTCTGTGAACGCGCCGGGCCAACGGAGGCGAAGCGCAGCCTGGTGCCGGTGAGCTTGGCCAAGGCCTGACCGTAGCGGCGGGCGTTCAGCGGCAGATCCTTCCACTTGCGGATTTTATCCGTGGGCTTCTGCCAGCCGGGGAAAGTTTCATATACCGGTTTGCACCTTGCGAGGACATCGAAATCGGTTGGCTGAAGGTCGAACCGCTTGCTGCCAACCCGGTACGCGACGCACACCTTGACTTCGGGCAACGTGTCGAGACCGTCGAAGTTCGTCACGGCCAGGTCGGTGATGCCGTTGACCATGACCGCCTGCCGGACGGTGACGGCGTCGAACCATCCACAGCGCCGCTCGCGTCCGGTGGTCGCGCCGTATTCGCGCCCCATGCCGTGCAGCAGATCGCCCACTACGGTGTCCTCGGAGGGCATCGGCCCTTCGCCCACGCGGGTGGTGTAGGCCTTGGCCACGCCGACCACGCGGTCGATCATGGTAGGCGGAATGCCGGAGCCGGTGCACATGCCGCCGGAGGTGGTGTTGGACGAGGTGACGTATGGATAAGTGCCGTGATCAATGTCGAGAAATGTCCCCTGTGCGCCCTCGAACAGAATTCGTTTTTTTGCAGCCGTCGCCTCGTGCAGCATCTGAAACGTGTTGGCTACGTATGGCTTCAGGCGGCGGGCGGCCTTGAGGACACTCTCGCGGGTGGCCTTGGCTGAGACCGGCTTCGAGCCGAGCGCCTTAAGCATCGCGTTCGCGCGCTTGATGCCTTGATCGAGTTGTTCGCTGAAACGCTTGGGGTTGAGGATGCTACCCATCCGCAGGCCCACACGGTCGATCTTGTCGCCGTATGCCGGGCCGATGCCGCGCATGGTGGTACCGATTTTATTTTTGCCCTTCAACGCCTCGCGGGCGGCGTCGAGTGCCTTGTGGTAGGGGAACACCATGTGGGCGGCGTCGCTCACGTGTAACCGGCCCTTGGGATCGATGCCGGCCTTGAGCAGCTCGTCGATCTCCTCGACCAACCCGATCGGATCCACCACGACACCGTTGCCAATGACGCAGGTTGTTCGCTTCCGCAGAATCCCGGACGGGATCAGGTGCAGGATGTACTGGGTCTTGCCGACAATGACCGTGTGTCCGGCGTTAGCTCCGCCCTGGGCTCGGGCGACGATGTCCGCCTGTTCGGTCATGAAATCGATGATCTTGCCCTTACCCTCGTCGCCCCATTGGGCGCCAACTAGAATGGTGTTCGACATTTGCTGGTGTCTGTTAACGAAAAACCCCGAACCAAGTCCGGGGTTTCCCCTTATTAGCGCAGAGACGCTATGGAAACGAATGACTGGTGTCAACGCTTGGTCAAGCGTTTGACTTGTTCATGTGTTTAGTGAGGAAGGCTTAACTGCAGCAAAAATCTAACACGTTTTCCCATTCTGAAATTTTAAGCATTATTTGTTTACATTGATGAGCTCGTAAGAAGTTTAGTTTTTTGTCGAGTGCCGGTGATTATGAAAACGTTTCCGTAGAAAAATTAATATTAATAAAAGTAACTATAGAAAACCCGTGGTCTTACTTTGTAGAGGACCACGCGTATAGTAGTTTAATAATTAAAATTTCACAGAAAGACGACCATATAGTACTGTGCCCATAGGATTATAGCCTGCAACACTGAATGCATAACCCTCTGAACCGTTGTCCGACCAAGTCGGATCTTCATCAGTGAAGTTAAGGGCTCCTAAGGTGAGTCTCGTGCTATCAGTGATATTTGATCCAATTTGAAGATCCAAAGTTGTATGAGAATCAACTGTTGGTTTAGCCCCATAAAACTGATCAAAACTGTCTACATAGTTTGCAGTTACTCCCGCAAAATAGTTGTCGTAATTCCAGAATAGGCTCCAGTTGCCTCTTCATTTAGGATAGCTCCATGTTACGGCCAATTCTGCACTAGGATCCGTAGGTCTTGACTGCTGGTCATATGAATCAATGAAGGCGACATAGATATCGGAAGCAAAAGTTCCATAGGAAGTAGTGCTAATGGCGTAATTTATATTGAAATCCTAGCCCTCTACTTGAACCTCAGCAATGTTTGCGTAAAAATTATCAATATAATTAATGCTGCCAGGAATTCCTCCGCCTACAGTATCGTCTTCACCCCACTCTGGATTATCTTCAGTTCCAAACCGACCATCAGGTCCAGGATTAGTGGCCGCCTTATCAGCGTCAGTTTGAGGATTTCTGTTAATCTTATACTTAAAACGATCCTCGTTATTCAGCATATACTGCGCACCGATACTTGCAATTTGATCCTCAAGATCATATTTAAAATAACCAACACCCAATGATAATGTTATGTTTTCTGGCATTGGCACATCATATGAAACTCCAGCAGATATATTATCAGACTCCTCTGGCGTTAAACCCGGATTACCGCCTGAACGAGTTTTATACTGCATACCCTCATCTCCTCTAGCTGGATCACGAAGTGTTGGGTAAGAAATGGTATTACCCATGTATAAGTGATAAAGGGATGGCGTTTTGAATGCTTTTTGATTAGTGCTTCTAAATAGCAACCGCTCAGTGGGTGCATATTTTATGCCGAATTTTGGATTATCAGTATTACTAAAATCACTGTATTGCTCAAAACGCCATGCCGCTTGTAGGCCAAGAGTATGTATACCAGTTATTCTGTTATCTTCACCTATTACTGGAATAGCTAACTCAACAAATTCTGCTGTCCTTGATCTGTCTCCAGAATTAGAACTGCCGCCCGAGCCTATTATTTTGTTCGCCATCGACAGGCTATCACCTATGTCCGAAGAACTTGCCTGAACACTTTCAACTCCAATTGCCATTCAAAGTGATCCTCCGGGCAATTCTGCTATCGTACCCCAAGCTTTAACATCCCACATTTGCCGTTCTGACATACTATTTCTGACTGTATTGACCCTCAGAGCATCTAGAATTTCAGGGCTATTAACGCCTAACCCAGCTCCAAAGATGTTGTAGGCTGTGCTTGGATCGCTAGAAGATAGAGCCGTTTTGAAAGCATCTGCAGAAACATAGTTGCTTCCAACACTAAGTGACGCGTCGCTATTAAACATGAAAGCTGTTTCAGCTTTCCAATTTTCACCAATATCAAATGATACCCCCGGGGTAACTCTAAAATTATCAAATGATATATCTGATAGCCTAGGGCCAACTTCAATCAAACGGTGCCGGAATGTTATATCCTCACCAAAAGGATTATGTGAATTCTCCGCAGGAAGAATTCCGTAAGTACCAGTATTGATGTCCCCAAATGCCGGAGTGGGAGCCATTTTCTGGAATATATTAGATTTTCTATAATAAGTGTTAACAAACGCTGTGGCATAATCCGTTAAGTAATATTTTATGTTACCCGCAGCTCCATAGCGTTCTATTTCTGGAGATAGAGTCGTCCAAGGATTATAGTCATATCTATTGATACCTGGGTTCGCTATAATCTCTTCAGCCGTTGTGGCCCCAGAACTATTAGTGGGAACTTTGTAAAAACCAGATTCAAAGCCATTCTCAGAGCCTGGCAATATTTTGATGGAACCTGGATTTCCTGCAGATGATCTAAAATCATATCCGCCGTTAGGGCCTTGGTTCGCGCTGGCAGAGAAAGGACGATCGTCCATTTGGGCAGAATTTCTTTTGAAATAATCGATGTTCACCCAAGCGGAGCCTTGTTCAGATGAAGTGCCTCCTGTGATAGAGTAGCTTTGGGTCGCAACATCCGTGTGTGTTGAATTGCTGTAGCCGGCGTCAATTTGCACGCCGTCAAAATTGTCTTTGGTTATCATGTTAATCACACCAGCAACTGCATCTGATCCGTATATAGCTGAGGCTCCATCCAGCAAAACTTCAACTCTGTTAATGACGGCCATTGGGATGCCATTTAAGTTGCCAAATTGAGTTGTGGTGTTTTGAGCCATTGATGCGTCGGCAATCCGTCGACCATCCACCAATATAAGAGTATATCCCATACCTAGACCGCGGAGAGAAACACCAGATGTTCCTGGAGCGAATGAGCTTTGGAATTTTTCGTCAAAAGACCCTGAGTTGTTTTGTGGCAAACGTCTCAATAATTCACCAACAGTCTCAGCGCCTGAACGATCTATTTCCTCACGGTCAATTGTCACGACCGGGGAGGGAACTTCTAGCTCAACAGTGGGAATGTTGGAGCCGGTTATGACGATGGGCGCTAATTCGCCTTCGTAATCCTGGGCGATTGCAGGCATTGAACCGAACGGTATACCCAAACTCATGAGAGCGGTGGTTTTAACCGCGGTTCTCATCTTCTTTGTTTTTGCTCTATATGCACGTTTCATAATGGTTAAACTAATCCCTGGGGGTTTGGTTTGTTGTTTTTTAATTGCTCAGATAAAAAATGCACGGGTCCGCGGCTGCAGAGTCCTCATGCGTATTTTTGCGGGATGCTCAACCGGGCTGCGCGTTCTGTTAAGCCCCAGATGAAGTTTTTTTCGCTCATTTTCAGATGATATGGGCACTTTTTTTTGACGTCTGACAGCGCTTGGCTCATCTTGACGCAGTCATTTTGAGTCTGGCCACCCCAGACACGGAGGCCAATCTGGCCGAATTCTGCGAATCTCCCGTTTTTCAGCCCCTGATCAAAAATGCGGAGAAGGGTGAATTATTGTCTTTCGACGGGGTCTGCCAAGGTGGCGAAGCCTTTATTACCGCGGTTTTGGCCCAAATACACCCCCGGCGGCCGGTAGTGGTGGTTTGCCCAACCGTGCAGACGCAGGAACAGGTGCATCAGGAACTCGAGACCTGGATGCCCCGCTTGGCCAAGTGCAGCGCCAAAGCCGCCGTACCGCAGTTTTTCCCGGCCTGGGACGTTTTGCCGCACGAATCCCGCCTGCCACACGCCGACGTCCTGAGCGAGCGGCTGGAGACGCTCATCCACTTGGCCAAGCGCCCGAAATCCGCAGGCCCCGGCCCGGTGATCGTCACCAACTGCATCGGTTTCCTGCAGCGCACCTTCACCCCGGCCCAGTTGAAAAAGCGGTTTCGCCGATTCGTGCTTGGCGACCGGATTGATCCGCTCGATCTCCTCGAGTGGCTTGAGGATCAAGGCTACGAACCGGAGGCGCAGGTCAGTCAAAAGGGCGAGATCGCCCTGCGCGGCGGCATCCTCGATGTGTTTCCGCTGGCCAGCCCCTGGCCGGTGCGCTTCGAGTTTTTCGGGGACGAGATTGAGTCGCTGCGGACGTTCGATCCGCACACGCAACTCACGCGCGACAAAATCGAACAGGTCACCCTCTCGCCCGGCGGCGAGCTGGGCATCCTCAAACAGCAACTTGCTGACGACGAAAAATACCCGACCGACCGACTGGCCGGACACTTGGCCGGCGAACCGGTTTACGTCTTCTTTGAGCCGGAGGAGATCGCTGAGCGAGCAGCCGACTATCTCGCGCAAGTGCCAGAGGGCGATCCGTTTCATGACACGTGGGAGTTCGCGCTTGGCCAGGCGCGCGCCCACGGCACGGCGGTCGAGCTGCGCGAGGCAGGCGAAAACAGCTTGCTGCCGGTACAGAGCCTCGACACGTACCGGCCGTTTGGCCAGGCGGCTGATGATCCACAAATCGCCGAGGCACAGCGTCGCGAGTTTTTTCGTCAGCTTCACCGCTGGCTTCGGAGCGGGCACACGGTTTGGGTGGTGTGCGGCACGGAGGGCGAGCTGCAGCGGTTCGACGAATTGTGGGCCGAGTACGGCTTGGCCAAGCGCGACGACGAACCGCAGCCGGTACGAACGCTTGGTCAGGTTTCACGGGGGTTCCTCATCGAGCCGACCAAGTTGGTCGTCGTCACCGATTCGGAAATCTTTGGCCGGACCCGATCGCAGCGGCTGCGCCGGCTCAAGTCGCCCCACGCCTCCGCCACCCGCTCGGCGCTTGAAATCGATTTTACCAACCTGAGTGTGGGCGATTACGTCGTGCATCTGCAGCACGGCATCGGGCGTTATCTTGGGCTGAAGGTCTTGCCGGTGGAGACGCGCACGACGCGCTCCGGCCGCGAGAAAACCGAGGGCGGACAGGAATGCCTCGTGATCGAGTTCGGCACACGCGATCCGGAACAGGAACCGCCCAGGCTGTTCGTGCCGGTGTCGGAGGCGCACCTCGTTAGCAAATACGTCGGCACCGGCAAGGCCAAGCCGCCGCTGAGCATCCTCGGCGGCAAACGCTGGAGTAAGGCCAAGGCCGATGCCGAGAAGGCCGTCGCCGATCTCGCGGCAGATCTGCTGAAAATTCAGGCATCGCGCGAGGCTCAGCCGGGGCACGCCTACGGCGGGGACACGCCGTGGCAGCGGGAGTTCGAGGGGTCGTTCCCGTACGAGGAAACCCGCGACCAGTGGTCAGCCATCCAGTCTGCCAAGCAAGACATGGAACGGCCGCGCCCGATGGACCGGCTCATTTGCGGCGATGTTGGTTTTGGCAAAACCGAGGTGGCCATCCGGGCGGCGTTCAAGGCGGTGATGGGCGGGCGGCAGGTGGCCGTGCTCGTGCCAACCACCGTTTTGGCGCAACAACACTACAACATCTTCCGCGAGCGCATGGCCGAGTTCCCGATCTCGGTGGAACTGCTCTCGCGGTTCCGATCCAAAAAACAGGCGGACGCCACCATCGATGGGCTAGCCACCGGCTCGGTCGATATCGTCGTCGGCACGCACAAGCTCATCCAAAAGAACGTTCGGTTCAAGGAACTCGGACTGGTGATCATCGACGAGGAACAACGCTTCGGCGTGCTGCACAAGGAGAAGCTCAAGATACTACGGCAGACGGTGGATGTGTTGACGCTCACCGCCACGCCTATCCCGCGCACGCTGCACATGGCCCTCACCGGCGCGCGGGACATGAGCACCATCGAGACGCCGCCGCAAGATCGGCTGCCAATCGAGACAACTGTGATCGAGTTCGATGAAAAGATCATCCGTAACGCCATCCAGCGGGAGCTGAATCGCGGCGGGCAGATTTTCTTTTTGCACAACCGGGTGACCACCATCGAGACGATGGCCGAGCGTATCCGCAAACTCGTGCCCAAGGCGCGGCTGATCGTTGGCCACGGGCAGATGCCTAGCGGCTTACTCGAGAAGGTGATGACCCGGTTTATCAACGGTGAGGCTGACATCCTGCTCTCGACCACCATAATCGAGAGCGGCGTCGACATCCCGAACGCCAACACGATGATCATCGACCGTGCTGACCGCTTCGGCCTGAGCGAGCTGTACCAACTTCGTGGGCGGGTTGGCAGGTACAAACATCAGGCGTACGCCTACCTGATTTTGCCGAGGCACGCCGCGCTACTCTCTGACGCCCGCAAACGCATCAGCGCACTCAAGCAATATTCCAAGCTCGGGAGCGGCTTCAAGATTGCCATGCGCGATCTCGAGATTCGGGGTGCCGGCAATATCCTTGGCTCGCAACAAAGTGGCCACATCACTGCCGTCGGGTTCGAGCTGTACTGCCAACTGCTCAAGCAAAGCGTGAAGCGGCTAAAGGGCGAAAAGGTCGAGCGCCGGGTGGAGGTTACCGTGTCGATCGATTTTCTTGCGTTGAACCCCGGCGAGGAACGCGCCGCTGAGCGGGAAAAGACCAAGCCGGAGCAGCCGGAGTTCGAGGTTCGTGTACCCCGTTCCGTCGCTGCGTCGGTTGATGGGAACGAAGATAAACCCCCGGCGTACAACCCGCAGCCCGAGCCAAGGGATGTCGGGCGTGTCCCGGCGTATCTGCCGTTCGACTACATTCCAGACACCCGCCAACGCATCATCCTCTACCGAAAACTGGCCCAGCTCTCCAACGAGGATGATTTGACCCAGTTAAAGGCAGAGATTCGCGACAGGTTTGGCCCGATGCCCAAGCCGGTTGAGCGTTTGCTGCGGGTGGCGGAGTTGAAGCTGTTGGCTGCGCCGAAAAACGTGACATCCATCGAGACCCGGGACGACAAGATCATGTTCACCCGCAACGGCAGCCTGATAACGCTTGGCGGCAAATACCCGCGCTTGGCCAAGCGCACCCCGGACGGCCGACTGGGGGAATTGAAAAGGCTGTTGAGGGCGCTGTGATCCAAGCCCACGTCCTGGTCCTTCTTCCTCGTTCCTCTTCATCGAAAACGTAAGCCGATCACGAGATACGATGTACGAGTAGGAGTATGAATTGGCGGAGCTTGGCCAAGCGCGTCAGCGATCGAGGCTGATTCGGCTGCGGAAAAACAGGTACACAACCCCGCCGACCAGGCTCCACAACAGGCTACCCGCAAACGCTAGTATCGAGAGTGTCAGCGCCTGTTTGTTCTCGATGCCGATCGCCGTGGCTGAGAGCAGCCAGACGTATAGGTTTTCGCGGACGCCGATTCCGCTTGGCGTGATTGGCAGTGCGCTGATGCAGATGATCGCTGGGACGATCAGCATCAGCACCGGCAGATGCCGGCCCATCTCGAGACCAAGCCCCCAGCCAAGCGCAACAATTTGCAGCACACAGGCCAGGCTCAGCAGCATCGACCAGCCGAGTATGCGTGGAAAAAAACCGGGGTTCTCGCCAAACGCCCGGCAGGCTTCGATGCAGCGCACCAACGCGTCGCCCCTGGGGAGTCTGGCCAACAGCGACTCGAACTTGAGACGCGGCTTGGTCGGCCCGCCCCAGAATGAAAGCACCACGATCAGCCCACTCAGGAAAAGCATCCCCAACACCACCAGCATCACTGCCATGAAGCGTTGCTGACTCATTATGACGTTCCAGTTCAGTAGAGCCATCACCGAGCAAAAGAGCAGCATCGCAAACAGGCCCAGCAGCCGGTCCACAACCACGGTCGTCACCGCCTCGGCCTTGCGTTGGGATGTTTCGCCGGCGGCAAAGTAGGCCTTGAGCAGGTCACCGCCGGTTGATCCGAGCAGGAAGGAATTGAAAAAATGGGCCACCAGCGAGATGCCCGCCGCGCGGCCGAACGAGAGGCGAAGACCCTGCACGTCGAGGACGATCCGCCATCGGACCACGCCGATCAGGATGGTTGCCCCCATGAAAACCAGCGAGGCCAGCAGCCAGCCGAGGTTTACGCCGGAGATGGTCTGCCACAGGCTGGACGGGCCGATGGCCCAGCTTTCCCTGACCTGCTCGGCCAACGAGAGGTCAGCCCAGTTTCGGCCCTCGAGGTGGAGGGTGTTCTCTGCCTCGCCGGCGAAGATGGTGTGCAGAATCCACGCCACCAAAATGACGCAAACCGCCAGTTTCAGCGTGAATTTTAGGGCCTGTGACTTGGAGGCCACTACTCGCCCCAGATGGATTTCAGGTGCGCCACACCCTCCCTCGCGGCGTCCGGCTTGAGGCTGGGGCTCAGCTCGAAAACCTTGATATGCTCCGGTTTCACGATGTGCTTGAGGCCCTCGTAGTCGATCATACCACGCCCCGGCGGACGGTGGTCACGAGCCGGGAACTCGACATCGTGCAGATGAAAACCGCCCAGTCGCGGAGCCATCGACTCGAGATGCAGCCGGTGGTGGATGAAGCCAAGGTTCTCCTTGATCTGCGCGTGGCCGATGTCGTGCCAGTAGCAGACCGTCGGGTCATCGAATCGTTGGAAGAAAAAATCCCAGTCCGAGTCGATCGGGATTTCCTCGAGGTCCTCGCGAATCTCGATTCCCAGCTTGATGCCGCGCATGGAGGCCTGCTCGGTGATCCGTTCAAGCATCTCGTACGCGAGGTCGCAGTATTTGACCTTGGCCTTTTCCCGCTTCAGCTCCGCCTTTTGGCAGAGCTTCTGGTACTTGGGCGTGTCCTGTTTTCCCGCCTCGAGCAGGTCGATCAACTTGTCGGTGTAATTCCGCATGTCAATCTCACCCATGTGCAGCACGATCAGCTTGGCCCCGAGTTGATCCGCCATCTCGATGGTTTTCATCGTGTGCTTGTAGGCGTTCTCCCGCTCGCGAACGTTGGTGGAGGAAAACTTGAACACGTTTGGGTTGGCGTGCTTGCACCCGATCGGCAGTGGGCAGAAGTTGTGCAGGGTGGAAATCTTGATCAAGCCCGCCTTGTGCGCGTCGATGATTCCCGGCACGAGACTGAGCCGAATGCCATGGCTCAGCTCGGCATACTCAAACCCAAGGTCGCGAATCTCCTCGAGCATCGCGCGACCGTCGGTGTGGCGGTGGGAATTCCAGCAGGTGGAAAACGAATACATTTCCAAAAAAATAGCCGGAAGCCACCCAGATAGGCAACTTCCGGCTACCAAATTGATTTACACTAACTGTTGTTCGCGTAGCGCGTTCTCAGCATCTGGGAGAACTTGGCAACCTTCATCTTGCGGCGGCGTCGCACGCTTGGCTTTTCATAGTAGCGGTTGTTGCGCGCATCCTTGATCACATTCTCGCGGTCGAGACGTTTCTTCAACCGGCGCAGTGCCTTGTCCAAGGTTTCTCCTTTTCTGATACGTATTTCCGTCAAAAGTGACTCACTTCCTTTCTTTTTTCTACGCCAAGCGGTCGGGCGATACGCCTCTTTGGCCGTCGGCAGGCGGCAAATTAAGGGCGCCCCCACCCTTTGTCAACCCGCAAAAAAGAGACAATTTGTCCCACGTTTTAAAATTGTTAATAACTGGTGAGAAACTTTCCAACACCAAGCCAAAAAATCAGTTTTTCAATTGAAAAACCTCCCTTTTTGCAAAATCTGGCTGGGTGGATAAAAGTCGATTTTCGGGCGTTTTTGTGCTGCTTGTCGCTTGAAATACTAAGGAGTTGCGCTTGTTAGCGACCGAGGTAGGCATCACGTCCAGCGACGAGTGCAGCCATTTTCCGGTCGGCCACACTACGCGGCAGCATCCAAAAACCGCAATCCGGATGAACCCACTTGATGCGCTCCATCCCAAGCACGTTGACTGCGTTCTCGATCCGCTTCGCGATGACTTCGGTCGACTCCACTTCATTGTCCTTGATGTCGACCACGCCGACACCGAGCTTGGTTTCCGGCTTGAGTTCATTGAAGGCATCCAGTTCGTCGTAACCCCGCCGCGCGAATTCGAGCACGAGGTGATCCACGTCGAGCTTGTTGAGGAACGGCATGAGGTCTTTCCAGTAACCTTTTTGGATGGATTGGCCGCCGTAGTTTCCAAAGCAAAGGTGCAGCGATTTTTCGCCGCGAATGCCGCTGAGCGCATGGTTGAACGGCTCGTGTGCCCACTCGGCATCTTCCGCGTGGCCGGTGAGGTGCGCCTCATCCATTTGAATCACCGGCGCATCGATCGACTCGACCTGTTTGCGCAGCACCTCGGCGATGTCCATCGTCAACTGCCGAATGTCGCCGTAGTGCCGGTCGATCAGTGTCCGCGACAACATGTACGGCGCCGTGAAAGTGAACATCGTGGTGGCCGGGCTGAGGCCCTTGAAAAACTGCCAGTCACGCGGGAGGTTCAGCGTTCCCTCCGTGACGGCACTCTCCACCACTCCGGCCGGCTGGGTGCGAAAGCCCATTCGCTGCTCGGCGGCGAAATTGGCCAAGTCCTCGCGGGTAATGGTCGATGAAATACCGCCCATTGGCCGGATGAAATAATCGATCATGCCGTTCGTCTGCGGATGGCTGACGTCGAAGCGAGACAGTTCGCCATCGGAGATCAGGTCGATGCCGGCCAGCTCCTGCGTCTTGAGCACAACCATGATCGCGTCGCGCAGCGTGGGCGTGGAAGGGTTTGTGCTGAGCCAGGACGGGATCGGATAGCTGCCGACCACCTTGGTTTTGATTTCTGGTTCTGCCATTGCGGCGCGGATAATGCGTGGCAAGGGAAAGGCTGTCGAGAGTGCGCTTGGCCAAGCGCTAGATCGTCCGGCCCAGCTCCTCGCGTAGCTTGGCCAAAGGCTCCGCCCAGTCGCCCGGCTTGGCCTGGCGGAAGAGTCGCATGGAGGGATACCAAGGGCTGTCCGATCGCTCCAGCATCCAGCGCCAATCGGGGGTCGCTGAGAGCAGCAGCCACGTTGGCTTGCCAAGCGCACCGGCCAGATGGGCCACGGCGGTGTCGATCGTGATGATCAGATCGAGCTGTTCCATCAGCGTGGCGGTCGAGGCGAAATCGTCCATTAATGGCGATAAATCCGCGATTTTCTCCTCCACACCAGCTCGGCTGGGATCGTGCGCCGCGTCGCCGAGTTGTAGTGAGAAAAACAGCGTCCGCTCCTGCTCCAGCAGCGGTTTTAGCAACTCGAACGGTACCGAGCGCCGGTCGAGGCTTTGGCTGCCAGACCCCTGCCAGACTAGGCCGACCCGCAGGATGCCATTCGTCTGCGGCAGCTCCAGCCCTGCTTGGCTTTGGGATTTGAGATACGGGGCCGGTCCGGGGATTGAGTCGAGCGTGGTGCCGAGTAGTCGCGGCAGGCTGAACATCGCCTGATGGCAGTGGTACGTGACCATGCCGGCGTTGCCGGTGGCCACCTCGCTAACGCCGGGCGCGTCGGCCAACAGCCGGGCCAGCGCCGGTGGGCAACCGACCTTCACCGTTGCCCCCATCTCCACCAGCCTGGGCGCATAGCGAATGGCCTGGATGGTGTCGCCGTAGCCCTGTTCCGCTCGCAGGAAAATCGTCTGGCCACTCAGGTCTTTGCCATCCCAGAGCGGGGTGGAGTCATCGAGTTGTGGGGTGTTTCGGTTGGAGAGTTTCCAGCGCCACTCGTAGTCGTCCCAGGCTTCGGGAAATTCACCCCGCAGCGCTCGCACCCAGAACCGACCCCAGTGAGCTTCGGCGTTGTCCGTGTTCAACTCGGTCGCCCGGTTGAATGACTCGAGCGCGCTGTCGAGCTGGCCGGCGTCCTGCAACGCGGAGGCGAGGTAGCGGTGGTTTTCAGAATTGTCCGGCACCGCCTCCACCGCGTGCCGATAGGCTTCGACTGCCTCGTTGATACGGTGAAGATGCTCGAGCCCAAGGCCAAGGTCGCGCCATGAGTCGTCCCAGTTCGGCTCGCGGGCCAGTCCACTTCGCCACCAGTCGATTGCCTCGGCCAAGCGGCCGTATTTGCGAAGGTAGTTGGCCAGCGCAAGGGCAACCCGTGCCGACTCCGGCTTGGCCTTAGCCAAGCGCTCAAGGCGCGGGATGATTTCCTCCGGTTCGCCCTGTTCGTCGAGCAGTTGCACCATCGCAAAGGTGGCCGCCTCGTTTTCCGGCTCGAGGGTGAGTGCCTTGTCAAATTGTTCCCGGGCGGAACCGGCATCGCCGTGGTGCTGCCAGGCGATGCCCATCTTGATGTGAAGGTTGGCCTGTGGTGCCGACAATTCCGCGAGGTGCCCCCAGAAATCCGCCGCTTCGTCCCAGCGTTCCTCCTGTTCAAGCAACTCGGCGGTTTTTTTTAGCAGCCCCTTGTGCCGGCCGTTGACCAGTAGTCCGCGATGGCAGGCGTCGATGGCCGGCTCGACCAAATGCTCGTCGCCGCCGAGATCCTCGGCAATGGACAGTTGCCCTTCGGCGTAGTTCGGGAAACGCTGTTGAACGGTGGCAAATTGCTCGGCCGCCTCGTCTGCTTGGCCAAGCGAATTGAGTGCCATGCCAAGCTCCACCAGACTGTCGGGGGCCAGCCACTCGGCACAGGCCAAGGCCGATTCGGTCGCTGTCCGAAGATAGTTTACCCCGTTTTCCGGTCGGCCTTCGCGGCACTCTAGGTAGCCCAGCCAGTAGTTGGCGGCAGGGTGGGTGGAGTCAATCTTTAGAACTTGCCCATAAAGCTGCCGCACTTGGCCAAGGTCAGACTCGGCAAAGGCTGACGAGGCACGCTTGGCCAATTCGTCCACTCGCGCCTGATCAGCTTCTTCAAGAGCCATAGTATGTTAGCAGTAAACAAGTACGTATGGGTCTAGTGGGGAAATGCGGTCGATGTTAAAAAGCTTGTCGCACATTGAGGCACTAAGGGTTTTGCCCTTTGGAAACAAAAGAAAGCCGTTAGCGTTGTTGATGTCTCGGGCGAGCGTCATTCCCTCCTGCAACTCGATGAGCAGAATCTCTCGTTCGCCGGTGGGCATCTCGGTCAACGGCACGGCCTTGGCCACGGCGCGGATGGCGTCCGGGTCGTAAATCACGTCGGACAATTCCTCGATCTCGAGCATGGCCTGTATGGGATCGGCGTGTCTGCTACAAAAATCCAAAGCCACTCGAAGCAATCGCGCCTCCCACGGGATCGTTTCGCCCTTAAGTTGGTTGGGGTAGCCCTTACCATTCCAATCCTCGTGGTGCGCCTTGATGAGAGTTATCGCCTCATTGAAAATTGGGAATGACTTTAGAATCTCGGCTGCCTGCAACGGGTGTTGCTCTACGAGTTTCATCTCGTCCTTGTTCAATTTCTCTGGGTCGCGCAGCCAGCGGCGGATGATTGGTCGGTCCACTCCGGGGATAGCGATGTCGTGTAGTGCTGCGGCGTAATAAAGTGTCTCGGCTGCTTTTTTCTCCATCCCAATCGTTTCGGCTAATACCTTGACCAAGGCCATTGTACGTATTGCATTGCTCTTGAGATTAGGATGGAACACATAAAGCAACTCGAGTATGGCTTGGATAATAGTATCAGCATCCCCCTCTACAGCTGTGACGCTGCTGGCGGTGGTTGCGGTAGGAGTTGCGGGAGCTTGATCACTACCGCCACCGCTTTTTTCGAGCAAGCTGACGGTTCGGGCCAAGTCGTTTTTCTCGATTGTTAGTGAAGCGATTTTATCGGATACGCGGTGGAAATCCTCCGCGGTGCGTAGTGTGAGGATCAAATCCTCGTTCAACCACGGTTTGGATATATAGCGGTAGACAAGTCGCTCGCGCAATGCGGCTTGAACAGCATCGTCGTTGATACGTCCGGTGAGTAAAAGACGGGTGGTACTGGGGGAAATGCGCTTGGCTTCCTCTAGGACTTCAAGGCCCTCTTTGTCGCCGCATTTGTCGTCGGCAATCACGATTCCCACCGATCCACCATTGAGCAAATTAATGGCCTCACTCCCAGTCTTGCTGTTAACTGCTATGAAACCCATGGACTTCATGAGTTCGGTTAGCGACTCAATAATAATGTCGTTATCCTCAACCAGTAGGGCGCGTACTTGTATGTCCTTCTCTTTAGCCGCCATTTTTAAAAATCCGAAAGGAGTTTGTGCCAACACGGGCCAAAAGCAAGTCAATGGTATCTTTGTGTGAGTGTTGTAAACTGATTTACTCGTAGCAAACACGCCATGCCGCTACAATCAGGCCGTGGTATCGATGATCACGGTGGCTGTGCTAGGTGTGGGCTCGCTGGGGCAAAACCACGTCCGAATTTACAGCGATTTGCACGAGCAAGGGGCTGTGGAGTTGATTGGCGTCTACGACACAAACGCCGATCAGGCCGAAGCGGTTGCGGCTAAATACGGGACCCAGGCGCTTGGCTCAGTTGAGGAGGCAGCGGCGGCGGATGCCTTGAGCGTAGTCACACCGACGACCACGCATCATCGCTTGGCGAAGCCGCTGCTAGAGCAGGGCAAACACCTGCTGATCGAAAAGCCGATGACCGACAACCTCAACGAGGCGGCCGAGTTGGTGCGCTTGGCCAAGCGGTACGACTGTGTGCTGCAGGTTGGCCACATCGAACGCTTCAATCCGGTGTACAGCTATTTGCAAAAGGCCGCGAAGTCGCCGCGTTTCATCGAGTCTCATCGGCTTTCGCCCTTCCCGGCACGGAGCATGGACATCGGGGTGGTGCTCGACCTGATGATCCACGACCTCGACATCGTCCTCGCGTTTGTGGACTCGCCGGTGGAGCATGTGGACGCCGCCGGGGTTCGCGTGCTCAGCAAGTCGGAGGACATTGCCAACTCGCGGTTGCGCTTCGCCAACGGCTGCGTGGCCAACCTGACTGTCAGCCGGGTCAGCCCGGAGCAGATGCGAAAGATTCGTGTGTTCAGCGGTGGCGACGAACCCAGCTACGTGTCACTCGATTACCGCGAACAGAAGGGCTACTACTATCGCCTCGCCCGAGAGGGCGAACAGGAATCGTCCTTCCTCAAGAAACTACTCACAGCCAAGGACAGCACAATCGTCAGCCAGTTTGGCGGCAAACGCGTGGTGCGCGAGCCGGTGCCGATCGTGCAGGAGGAACCGCTCAAGGTGGAACTCGAGAGCTTTGTCCATTGCGTGAAAAAAAAACAGGCACCGGTAGTCACCGGGGAATCGGCTCGGCAGGCGATCGAGCTCGCGTTGGAGATAACCCGCCAGATTCAGGAACAGTCCGATTAGCCTGCCGGGCGGCTAAAGGATTTTCCCGAGAATCTTGTCGGCCTCGACCACGCCGCCGCTGCTGATCGGCCGGTTGTCGCCCAGCACGAAATACTCGTCCTTCCCGAGGGTCAGAGGGGTCAACCGCGCGCGGATACGCCCCTCCCCGTATGCGTCGTACACGGTTCCGTCGATGGTCATTTGGCCCCGGCGAATGGCCACCCGCTCCCCGGGCAGGCCAATGATGCGCTTAAGATAAAAAGGGGAGTGCCCTTCCTGCCCCAGCACCACCACGTCGCCCCGTTGCGGTGTCTGGTCCGAATACTCGAGGGCATGCATCCAGAGCGTCGCCCCGTGGACGTAGGTGGGATCCATGCTTTTGCCGTCTACGAGAATGCGGCGGTACCGCGCCTCGCCTTCCGGAAAAAAGTAGTTCAGCACAAAAGTCGTCACGGCCAGCAGCACCAGCAGCCGCACCATTGTCCAGCGGACGTTTCCGCCGATCAAAATCCGCTGCAAAAGCGAGGGGCGCCGTTTTGTTGCCGTGTCCTCTGTGTCCACTGCGAGAGTTTCCCCGCCGGGCCGTTGCTTGGCAAGTCGCTTGGCCAAACACGCTTTTTTTCTTCCCGCAAAACGCCGGGGCTACCAGACTGTTGTCCATGACGAAACGGCGGCTCCTGAAAATCAGCCTTGGCGTGCTGGTGGTCATTGGGCTGTTCATCGTCATCGCCCAACGCGATCGCGGGCCGTTGGTCGATGGTCGGCCGCTGGAGGACTGGGTGCAGGATATGTTGGTGACGGCCGACCCGGCCAGACGTGACGCCGCACAGGAGGCCGTAGCCGGGCTAGGGACCAACGCCGTGCCGTGGCTGCGGCGGACGTTGCGCTACACCGACCCAGTCTGGAAACGACCGTTGATCAGCGTGGTCGACTCCGTGCCGCTGCTCGAGCGGGAGGATATCCAGCGCTGGGCCAACACCTACGAGCTTTCGGAGATACGCGCGGGCGGCGTGGCCGGCCTTGCAGCGCTTGGCCAAGCGGCCACCCCGGCAATCCCCGACCTTGTCACCGCGCTCGGCGACCCCGAGCACCTGGTTTACAACAACGCACTCGTGGCCCTGAGGTCGATGGGCGCAGCGCCGCTTGGTGAGATCACCAACCGGCTTGGCCAAGCGCAGGGCGACCATCGCGCACGGATGTTCCATCTCCTGCGCTACATGAAACGCGACGCGGCCCCGGCGGCCCCGGCACTGCTCGAGATTATCCGGGCCAAGCCAGGAAGCAACGAGGCCAACGCCGCCGCGGATGCTCTCTCCACCATGGGTATTGGCGCGGTGCCGACCGCCGTGCAGCTCGCGGTGGACGACAGCTACACGATTCGTGTTGTCGGGCTCGAAGCACTGTCCCGCTTGCTGCCGATGGAGCATCTGCTGTGGGAGGAATTGAAGGCCACAGTGCAACTGGGGAACGATCGGGAGAAGGAAATTCTCGAGGCACTGGAGGCCGTCTGGGGAAATCCGTTGGAGCCGTATCCCACGCTCTCGGCGGCGATCCTGCGCGGGACACCGCGCTCGTGTGAGGCGGCGATTTTCCTGATGAGTGAGGCGGCACGCCCCGGCAACCCCTACGCGCGCAAGCTGCAAAAACTGCGCGACCGACCACTGAATTCCGGCTACGAAAAACTGGAGGCCGCGCTGAAAAAACTGGAGGCGGCGGCTAGCGCTTCAGAGAAGCCGGCCGGGGCGAAAAGTACTTCAAGGTGATCCCCCGGGCGTCGTTGGCTGCTCCGTAAACGGTGAAGTCAAAATATCTGCCCAGCACCTCGCCGGTCGGCAGCAGGGAAAGATCCATCCAATCGCTCAATGCGACTCCACCGAGGTCATCGGTCGGGATTATGTTCAAGGCCGCCTCAAGCATATCGGCGTTGTCCTTCAGCGAACCCGCAGCGTGCTGCATCACGGAGCGGTCGTTTTGAAACCCGAACACGCCGGACTGAAGCCCACCGACTTTTGCCGCGGCTTCGGTCAACCCGGCGCGGGCGTTCAACGGGTTCGCCGTGTTGCCATCGAGATGCGCCTGAAGCAGTTTGGGATTCGTTCCGGCCACGAGATAACCGTCCTTGCCTCCGAACAGGATTTCCATCTTGATCATCTCGCCGGTAGTCGGGTCCGGAATCTCCATCAACCCAAAGCTGTACACGGTGTGATCCCCCAGTCGACGCGGCAGCAGCGGCGTCTCGTTGAGCGGCGGTGGCAGAATGCCGGGGACCGCCCCGATTGCCTTTATCAGTTCGTCCGGGTTGGCGGCCTCGACCAACACCAGAACCGGGCCGGCGCCAACGGTGTCCAGTTGTTTCGTCTCGGGCGGCTGTTGAAAAACGATGATGTCGTCGCCAAGGTTTTCAAAAAAACTTTTTTTGAAATCGAAGTTTTGATCCTTGTCTTTGCCAAGCAGGCCTACGGTGAACTCTACCATGCTGGCAACATCGGGTGCGGTGTCGGCCAACAATTTCTCGAGGTTCCCCCAGGTGGCCGCCATGTCGAGTCGCCAACGTTGAAACAACTCGACGTTAGCCGGCACGAACGCAGGTGGGGCGCTGTTCGTTTTCTTTGTCTCCATCAGGCCAAGCAGTCCGGTGCGTTTCGCCTCCGGCAAGCCGAGGAACACATCGAAGTACGCTCCGTCCTCCTGTTCGCGAAACGTGGTGGCAATCGACTGAAAGCCATCCACGCCAAGGGAGCTGAGCATCTCCCCGACGTTTATCCCCAACTCGGCGCCGTCCGGCGCGTAGTTGATCAACTGCGGCAACACGGTACTGAGGTTGGCCCAGATGTAGGCGTCCGCC
>WTHH01000286.1 GCA_011523195.1 Verrucomicrobiales bacterium | reverse complement strand
GTTGATCGCCGAGAGCTTTGCCCCCACGCAGTTGATGGATGACACCTTCTTGAAGGATGACCTTGAAAACACATTCCTCCGGAACGATTACCGCTATGTGCACATCGCCTCGCACGGGCAGTTCAGCGGGGACGCCGCCAGCACGTTCGTGTTGACCTATGACGATTACCTGACGCTGGATGACCTTGAAAATCTTATCCGGCCAAGCAGTTATCGTGGTGCCCCGGTGGAGTTGCTGACGTTGAGCGCCTGCCAGACGGCGGCTGGCGATGACAAGGCTGCGCTTGGCTTGGCAGGCGTGGCGATCAAAGCAGGCGCGCGAGCGGCACTGGCCAGTTTATGGTTTGTGAGTGACCAGGCCTCTGCGTTGATGGTGGATGAATTTTACCGCGCCTTGGCCAAGCCGGGCACGTCCAAGGCTCAGGCGTTGAAGCATGCCCAGACCGTGTTACGCAACGATCCGCGCTTCCGGCATCCCCGCTACTGGGCTCCGTACATCATGATCGGGAACTGGCTGTAAGGTTTTGTTTTTGCTGGGAAACGCCCAGCGCTTGGCCTTTTAATGTCCCCGACCTGATGATGTTTTTCAAAAACTGGATGACCAACTTGGCCAAGCGGATGTCGAAGAGGGCATTCTGGCTTGAGGTGCTGGTCGCACTACTGGTCGGGGGAGGAACATTCTGGGGTGTCAAGGCATTGCGGGATGAAGGACTGCTCATGGGGCAGGAGTTGCTTCATCACGATTTTCTTCATCTCCAGCAAGAGAACGGATACGGCACTAATCACGTCACCACCCACACCAACATCGTCATCATTGGTGCGGACGAGCGGGACATTCAGCGGTTCGGCTGGCCGCTTGAGGATGACATGGTGTCGAAGATTCTCGAGAAGATCGCCTCACACGAGCCAGCCGGGATTGCGTTGGACTTGTACCGGGACATGCCGGTGCCCAAACGGGGCGACCTCGTTCATCACCTGAACAACACGCTTACGAATCACCCGAACATCATCGGCATCTCGCAGATCGATCTCGAGGAACCGGATCTGACCATCAAGGCGCCTCTGGTTTTGCGTGATAAACCGACGCGGGTTGGCGAGAACTCCTTTGCCAACGACGACGATCGGATGTTGCGAAGGGGAATGTTGTATTTTTACTCGGACGCCGGGATCCATCCATCGCTTGGTTTGTTGATGACGGCGCAGTACCTCGGCAAAAACTGGGGGGAATTGATCACCCTTGCGCCGGGCCCAATTTTGAAACTGCCCATGGCCAGTGCTGATTTGACGCTGACAAACGGGCAGCCCATTTCGGTTGCGGCTGTTTCCAGGACGACACGAAACGGTGAGTCCGAAACGGATGTCACCGGAGTCTTGAAAATCACCGCCTCCGACAACCCGCTACAGTACGACGAAGAGGGTAACGAGATCGCTTCCACCAACATCGTCGAGATCTCGGATTCGGGCGGGATCACCGATCTCAACGGCGATATTCAAACATTGAAAGTAACGGCGTCCGACGGAGCAATCACCATCGACACCATTGTTGCCGGAACCGCGTTGCCGCCTGCGGATTGGTTTCCAGAACGGGCGGACACGGAGTACGAGTTTCGCTGGTTGTTCGACATCGACAACGACGCTTCCACCGGGTTGAAAGTGGATGGGGTGAGTGGCTTGGGCGCGGATATCGTGGCGGAGATCAGGTTCGACTCCGGAAAGGGAATTGAAACCGGTCATGCTTATCGGCCGGCGTTGAATGCCGGTGAAACGAACAGTGTTGTGATTCCTGAACTATACTTTGGTTCGGTGCAGGAGGGGATGTCGAATCTCAAGATTGGCAAGGCGCTTTTCACCAGTTTCGACGGGAATCGCGGGCCATACTCGGGGGCGGATGCCGGCGGGTTCACGTTCCGGATGGATTACCGCGGTGCCAAATCTGGACAATTCCCCCAGTACACGGTGCGCGCCCTGATGGGTGAGGAGAAAAAAGAGGGTGATGACTCTACAGACTCGCCTTGTTGTGCCAGCGGCGAATGCCGGTGTTCCGTCGAGAAGGTGGATCTCAAGGGTAAACTGGTTTTCTTCGGCGCCGTTGCGGACAGCTTGAAGGATTATTATCCCATGCCGCACGACGATCGCGAACGATTGTTGATAACCCACGCCATGGCGACTGATCAGTTGCTAAGATCCTATTTCAACGGGGACGAACAGACGAAATACTGGACTCGTTCGGGAGAGACCCGCTGGATTCTCCTCTGGAGTTTCATGGGTGTGCTGATGGGTTTTATCGTGCGGGAGAACCCGGGCTTGCGCCTGTTGATCACCGCTCCGGTTTTATTGTTCGGCTTGTTGGCCTACTCTTGGTGGCAGTTTTTCGAGAACCAACTTTGGTTGCCGGTCGTGCCAACGGTGTTGGCCATGATGGGCTCGGCGATTCTGATGGTCTTCTACCTGTTCCTCAC
>WTHH01000536.1 GCA_011523195.1 Verrucomicrobiales bacterium | reverse complement strand
GTCGGTCCAGTTCGAGACCGGCATCAGCGACTGGCTAGAGATACGGCATTCCGGCACCTACCAACTCTCCGCCCGGTACATCGGTCTACTCGACAACCAGCGACCCAATGTCACGCCCGGTTGGCAGCTCTGGCGGCAGTCCGCCGTGTCCAAGCCGGTCGAAACGACCCTGCTCACTGCTCCTGATTACGTGGCCAAACGAGCCGAACTTGCCCGTGAGACCGGCCTGGCCCTTGGCCTCACAAAAAATAGAGATTGGCAGCCGATCGAAGGTACCCAGTTGTCGCTCACTTTACAGAACAGTGGTGACAAACAACGGTCGATCGCTTGGCCAAGCGCATTGGGGCTTTGGATTTTGGACGCCAACGGCCGGCGCGTCCCACTTTCGCTGACTCAGATAAAATCCGCGCCCGAGGAACTCAGCATTAAGCCCGGAGGCATGGTCAAAAAAATCGTGCCCCTCGACGGCGGGGCGTTGGAATCAAAACCGTTCGGAGCCTACCAAATCTTCATCGACTACAAAACCGGCGGGAAACGAACCCCCTCCAACACGATCGATATCGACTGGCAGCTTGACCAGGCTCAACTTGCCGAGTTGCTCCACGCCGCCTCCGGCGGAGCCAAGACCGGCTTGAGGAACAAGCCGCTCAAGCTGTTGCGATTGCACATCGCATCGCTTGGCCAAGCGCTTGGCCAAGTCGATGCAACCCGGTTTGATGCCAAGGGGCAGCGATTGCTGCAGGAATTAAAACTGGCTTCGAGACTGAAACCGTTCGGCCCCAAGCCGGGGCTGATTACCGTCAAGTTGTCCATCGAGAATGACGGCACACTGCAATTCACCAACCAAGCGCTTGGCCAAGCACTGCCCCCACAGGCGAGCATCGTCGAAAAAATCAGCGCAATGACTGCGATCCGGCGCCACCTCGGCTGGGCGGTGGCGGTGGAACTTCAACCGAAAAGCGAAGTCACGGAAAAGCAGGCAACCCAAGCCGTCGAAAGCCTGAAAACACTCCAGCCCCACCTAGTTAGGCCGCCAGTGATAAAACCAAATTAGAAAACCACGAAGATCACGAAGTTATTCTATTGAGTTCTTCGTGCTCTTCGTGTCCTTAGTGATTAAAAATTCACCCCCCCGTTGTGGAGCTTTGAGTTGGCGCGACCTTCGAGGACTTTCGAGGTAGGTTGATACTTGGCGGTGAATTCTTCGCGGAAATCGTCGAACGTACCTGCCGCGAGGTGACTCCGGATTTGCCGCATGACCTCCATGTAAAAATGGGAGTTGTGAACGCTGAGCATCCGTAGCCCGAGAATCTCCCCCGCCTTGAGCAGGTGCCGCAGGTAAGCGCGGGTGTGGTGCGTGCAGGCGAAACAGTCGCAGCCTTCTTCGATCGGACCGAAGTCCTCCTTTTGATGGCCGGCCCGGAGGTTGATCGCGCCGGCAGTGGTATAGGCGGTGCCGTTGCGGGCGACGCGGGTCGGCAGCACACAGTCGAACATATCGATCCCACGCGCCACCAGTTCGACTAGTTGCGCCGGCGTGCCCAGCCCCATGGCATAGCGCGCCTTGTTTTCCGGGAGATACGGCTCGGTGATCTCGACCGCATGCATCATCTCCGGCTCCGGTTCGCCGACGCTGACGCCGCCCACGGCGTAGCCGTCAAAATCCATCGCCACCAACTCTTCGGCACAGCGGCGGCGCAGTTCCGGGCTGTTCGCCCCCTGCACGATGCCAAAATAAAACTGCCCCTCGGCCCGGGGTTGCTCGGCACAAATGGCGGCCCAGTCGAGCGTTCGCTTGACGGCCGATTCCAGTTCGTCTGCGGAACAGCCATGCGGCGGGCACTCGTCAAACAGCATGGCAATGTCCGAGCCAAGCTCGCGCTGAATCGCCATCGACTCCCTTGGGCCGAGGAAAAGCGTCTCGCCGCTGAGGTGCGACCGAAACTCCACGCCGTCATCCCGCACGCTGCGAATCTTTGCGAGGCTGTAAACCTGAAAGCCGCCGCTGTCGGTGAGGATTGGCTTGTACCAATTCATGAACGTATGCAGGCCGCCAGCCTTGCGGATGATGTCCATCCCCGGCCGAAGAAAAAGATGATAGGTGTTGCCGAGCAGAATCTCGGTGCCGATCTCGTTGAGTTCGCGCAGGTCGAGCGCCTTGACGCTGGCCTGCGTGCCAACCGGCATGAAAACCGGGGTGTCGATCGTGCCGCGTGTCGTGTTCAGACGCCCCAGTCGCGCCCTGCTGCGCGGGCTGGTTTGGAGCAGATCGAACATGCGGAAGGGAGGAAATCGCGTTTGGCCAAGCGGAGCTTACCAGCCGCCCTCGGACAACATCGCCACGGTGCGCTTGGCCAAGTCGTTGGCCAACAACGGCAGCGCCTGGCGCTCGGAACTGGCCAAGTCATCCCCCAATCGAACGGTGGTTCGACTGGTGACCACGCGATCAACCAAAACCTTGCCGGAGGTTTTCTCTGTGGCCTTCACGCGGGTGGAAAGCTCAACGACGAAATCACGGACGCTGAGAATGTCCTTGGGTTGAAAACTGACGGCGGATCGACGATAAGAGGCAATGTTCCCAGTCAACAGCACGTCGCCGTCGTTGGCGGTGGCCAATTCGAATGTACCGTCCCGGTGCAATTCGCGACGGATGGAGGCGTTGACGGATTCAGAGAGGCCGGGCTGCGCAGTCCCGTTTTGAAACAACCCAACCTGAATGGATTGATCCGCCGGAATGGCGGGATTCACTGCCCCCACACGGTAACCGGCGCAACCGGCGGTCAAACCGACAACCATTAGCAACAAAAGCCTGGCAGTGACGCTCCACATCGTTACTCGGTTTCCACCGCGTCTGTCTCGTCGATATATTTTGCGATCACGGCGAGCCGTTCCTTGGCACGCTGACCATGTTCAGAATCGGGGGCAAGATCGATCGCCCGGTCATAATAAACCTTGGCACCGTGCCATTTCTTTTTCTTCTCGTAAAATTTTGCGATGGTGATGCTGCCTCTCGCCTGCTCCGTCTTCATCTTGGCAATGCGCTGGCTGGCGTCTTCGGCTTTGGGTGTGCCCGGATAAAGCGCGAGCATGTCTTCATAGGCATTGATTGCCTCCATCGTGACCTCCTGATCGTACTCGGCATCCTTGGACTGATTTTCATAGGAAGTTCCCTTTTTATACAACGCCTCAGCAGCCACCGTATCGTCCGTCTGATATTCCTCGTAGGCTTTCTTGTAGGCTTCAACCGCTCTGCCGAAATCCTTGTGTCGTTCCCGTTCGGATACGTGGAATCCATCCGCTCGTTTCTCCCAAGCCTCCCCCGCCTTCATTTGTGCCATCGGAGCCACCTCGCTTTGTGGACCAACATTCACAACCTCCTGATACATTTCAGCCGACTTTTTCCAAGAACGGTACAGTGGGATCTTCCCCCATAGTTTGAATCGCTGGCCACCAAGAAACCGATCAGCAATCAGCATCTGACGCTTTTGAACCTCCTCGTAGTCCACGTTTTGGGGGTAATATCTGAGCAGCTTTTGGTATTCCTTGAAGGCGCGTTCATCGTCGCCCCGGGCCTCGTATGACTTTGCCAACAACTGCTGCGCCTCCGGGGCGTAGTCAGACAGGGGCCACTCATGGACGGTTCGCTTCGCCGCCTTGTGGACGGTTCGCCAATCCTCCTTAGCCGCGGCCTCCTTAGCGACATCGAGCTGCGCCTTGGCCCGGTCACGTCGCCATTTACCCATGGCGCCCCTACTTTCATACGACCAACCCTCGCCGGGCCGGTAGATGATCGGGGCAGGCGAAATATTTGGCCAAAGCAAGAATACAATCGCCACGAGAAGCAGAGGACTAACCCAACGCCGCATGAACAGAGGCTAGGCCAATTTGTCCGCTCGCTCCAGCCTGTTTTTCCTTTTGTAAAAAGTCGCCGAACGCCAATCTCCTCGGCATAGGGATGACGGATCCTCTCATCATCACAGACAGCCCGGAATCGCTGGCCGGTCTTGGCGGTTTGATCTCAAAAACGCCGTGTAACCCCATCGCTTTATCCGACTGGGGCGACGACACAAAACGGGCATGGCAGGCCGTCGGTGGGGCAGCCGATGCCGCACCGGTCACGGCCTCCGGCTTGGTCCCATGGCGGCAGATCATGGCCGTGGGCCGGTCACCCGTCTCGCAGGTCGACGGATTGCGCGAGCTGCTCCAATCAGGTCCGGCGCCCCCTTCTCCTTTTGCGTGCCTTGCCTTCACGGGAGACGGATTTCACGGCAATCGGGGTCGCCCTTGGCAGGCGCTCGAGGGCAACCTGCACCTCACTGTTTTGTTTTCCCCCAACCGCCCGGCGCGCGAATTGGGCGTGGGGCTGAGCATCGTGCCGACGCTGGCCGTGGCGGATGCGCTTGGCCAATTCGACGCGCTTGGCCAAGCGATCAAAATCAAGTGGGTCAACGACGTGCTGCTGGACGGCAAAAAAGTCTCCGGCGTCATCACCTCGACTCTGGCCAAGGGCGAATTGATCGAGCACGCCATCCTTGGTATCGGCGTAAACATCGCCGCGACCCCGACGCTGCAGCCGGGACTCTTCGTCCAGCCTCCGGTCTGCCTTCGCGAAGCCGCGCCGGATGCACTGATCACCCTGCCGGTATTTCTGCCGGTACTGCTCGAGCGCTTGGCCAAGCGCCACGAACAACTGCTCACGGCCGGGCCGAAGCCGCTGCTCAGAGACTACACCGCCCTGAGCTGCGTGATCGGCCGCGAAGTCGAGATCTGGGAGGAAACCGCCGGTGAAACGGACTCACCAAAGTTGATCACCAGAGGAACGGTCGAGGCAATCCATGAAGACCTTGCTTTGGCACTCGAGGGTCGGGCGGAACCGGTTCATCGAGGGCGGCTTGTTTTCGCAGATTGATTTTCGGCTTTGGCCGAAGGCGGCACGTCCGTATCTTCCCCGGCATGCGCACGGTGAAAGTGCCCCTCGGGGATCGCAGCTACTCCATTAAGATTGGCAAAGGCCTCCTGTCGCGACTGGGCAGCGAATGTCGCCGCCTCAAGCTCGGGACCCGTTGCGCCGTGGTCACAGACCGGAAGGTCAGCCCAATCTACGGCAAGGCCGCGTTGAACTCACTGCGCGAGGCTGGATTTGAGCCGGTGGAGATTCGCGTGCCAGCCGGCGAAACCGCGAAGAGTCTCAACACCATTCACGCCAGTTACGACAAACTGGCCCGTCACAGGCTGGAGCGCAGTTCATTCATCGTGGCACTCGGCGGCGGCGTGGTGGGAGACATGGCTGGTTTTCTCGCGGCAAGCTATCTGCGCGGAGTTGGGTTCGTTCAAGTGCCCACAACCTTGCTGGCGCAGGTCGACAGCTCAGTCGGGGGCAAGGTCGGCGTAAACCTGAAGGCGGGCAAGAATCTCGTGGGGGCGTTTTACCAGCCTCAACTCGTCCTGTGCGATCTCAACACGTTGAAGACGCTGCCCAAGCGCGAACTCCGGGCTGGCCTCGCCGAGGTCATCAAGTACGGCATCATCGATGATGCCACCCTCTTCCGGCGACTCGAGCGTCGTATGCCGGCGCTGCTGAAACTGGACGCCAAAGAACTGGCGCACGTGGTCGCCCGCAGTTGCCAAATCAAGGCCAAGGTGGTTGAGCAGGACGAACGCGAAGGCGGCCTGCGTGCCATCCTCAACTACGGCCACACCATCGGCCACGCACTTGAGGCAATCTCTAGTTATGGAAAGTTTCTTCACGGGGAAGCCATCTCGATTGGCCAGGTGGCGGCGTCAAAAATATCCCGTGATCAACACGGGCTTGGCCAAGCGGAGGTCGAACGGATCGAGGCGCTCTTCGCCTCCGCCGGTCTGCCAACGACGGTTGCCCTGTCCAAAAAGGACACTTTAAAACTACTCGCTGCAATAAAGCTTGATAAGAAAGTTATTGGAGGTCAGGTAAAGTTCGTTTTAGCCAAGTCTATTGGTCAGGTGGCATTTGGAATTGATGTACCAAAAGCAACCATTAAGGCTTCGCTGCAGTGAACAGTTACTAAACTACTGGCAGCAGGGACAAATACCGAAGAACTCCAAATTGTGTGTAATCTTCTTAAATCCAGTGTGCTTGGCCAAAGTTTCTGTAAGTGATTTTGGGAAACAATGATTCACCTCGACCACCGTTGAACACTCTGTACATATCATATGATGGTGATGATTGTCTCCCTCTGGTGACATCAGTTCATATCGTGCCACTCCGTCACCAAAATCGAATTGCTGGACCATGTTAATTTCCAGAAGCAGGTGTATGGTACGATAAATGGATGCCATATCGCATTCCCCGGAGATTTCTGAATAAATCTGGCGATTGGTAGTTGGGTTTACCTGCTGATGAAGATACTTAAGCACCGCCATCCGCGGTTTAGTCAACTTATAGCCAGAGGATTGCAGACGCTCATTCCAATCTGAGAGTGTTCCCCTGTCATGAGCATGTCCTGTACAACAACTATGTTCCTTTGGCCGCATCGCGCTTTTAGTGAGGGTGAAGGTGAAACATCATCCCAATACCGGCGAGCGCCAGACCCGCCGCGATGACCAGCATCTTCTGGGCGTTGAACTTGTGCCCCTCGGTGCTCTCGAAAAGGATCGTCGTCGAGACGTGCAACAAGATACCAATCACGATCGCTAAAATCTCCTTTTTGTAATTCTCCAAAAACGCCGCTCCGCCAAGCAACGCTCCCAATGGTGCCATCGCTCCAAACACGGCCAGTAGAAGAAGCGCCTTGGTTTTGCCCATGCCACTATTCAAAAGCATCGTGAAAAACACGATAGCCACCGGGTACTTGTGCAGAACGATGCCCCATAGCAAACCACTCTGCCACGCCTCCGTGCCGTGCGAGTGACTGTGACCGTGTGAATGCCCGTGGTCATGCGAATGACTGTGGCCCGCATGCCCGTCATCGCCGCCACCCAACGGAATCCCCTCGAAGAATGCGTGCAGGCAAAGCCCGACCAGCAGCCCGGTTTGAATCGCATCCTTTTTCTGATGATGCGTGTGGCCGTGCTCGATGCCACCCGATAAATACTCGAGCATCAACTGCAGAAAAAAACCGACCAACACAAACGCACCAAAGTAGGCCCCTCGACTGGTCCCGATAAAAACCTCCGGCAACAGGTGCAACGCCGTAATGGACAACAGGTAAGAACCGCTGAAGGCAATCAGCAGCTTGAGACGGTTTCTGTCCGTTGGCTTCAGCCAAACCACTGTCAAGGCAGCGGCTACCACTGAAACAATGAGGAGTCCAGTGATCATTTAAGGGAATCTGGCTTGGTTTGTTACCGCTTGGCCAAGTTGCAATAAAATTGCAAAATAGCATGCAGAAAAAAAGCCGCACCCCTTGGGATGCGACAACAAAAAATTACTTCATCAAAAGTAACTGGCGCGCACGCTTAATGGCATTGGCCATGCGGCGTTGGTAACGCGCCGGCAACCCGGTATACTTGCGCGGCAGGATGCGACCGTGTCCGGTCACGAATGTCTGCAACAACTCCGTGTTGCGGTAGTCCAACTGGTCGATGGTGAAATCCACCTTCGGGCGCGGGCGAGGTGTGCGCGTCTGGTTCTGATTGCGGTTTCGCTTATTCTTGTCGTTCTTCTTGGGCATGTTACTTGATTTCGCGATGCAAAGTGTGACGACGCATGTTGGGGTTGTACTTTTTCATCTCCAACCGGTCCGGCTGCGTCTTTTTGTTGCGCTGACCCATGTAGCGGGAAACCGGTTTTCCGGCCTCCTTGGCTTCCGTGCATTCGAGGATGACTGTTTCTCTTGCCATAAATTATTCCTTCTTTGACTTGGGCTCCGGCAGTTCCGCCTCAACCTTGTCCTTGGACGCGGCCCCGGGAGTAGTGATCGTGCCCAACTGCCCGAGCGAGCGGTTTTGCACGGCGCCGTAACGCTCCAACTCCGACTGGGCGTCCACACGAAACCGAGTCCACGGGATTGCGGTTAGCCGAGGCTGCGGGATCGGTTTACCGGTTAGTTCACAAACTCCGTAAGTTCCCCGCTCAATTCTCTTAAGTGCCTCCTCGATCTCGTAAATAACATCCTGATCGGAGGACAACAGACTCAGGTTAAAATCTCGGTCAAAATTGTCCGTGCCGGAATCGGCCATATGGACGCCGTAGCTTTCCATCTCCTTGGCAGATTCCTTGGCCAAACCGTTGCGCTGGTCGGTCAGGCGCTCGCGCAGGCCGATCAATAAATTCTTGTTCTTTTCCCATTTACCCGCGCTTGGGGTCTTGGGACGCTTGATCGCCTTGCTTTTATTACCGCCCCCCGTGGGTAGGCCGAGAATGGAGGCGGTCGAGGCGGCTCCGAATTTCTGCTTTGCTCGCTTAACCCGTTTTTTCGCCGGGGCGGCCTTCTCGGGGGCTGCTTTTTTGGCCGGCGCCTTCTTCCCGACAGTTTTTTTCGCAGCAGCCTTCTTGGCTGGCGCTTTCTTAGCAACGGCCTTCTTGGTAAGAGTCTTTTTTACCGCTTTTTTGGCGGTTTTTGTTGTTTTTTTGGCGACTTTTTTCTTAGCTGCCACGAGTTAAAAAATTGGTTTTTCGGCCGCAAATCTCCTTTCTCCGCTGGCCTTCTGCGACCCGTTGGCCAAAACGAGGCGCGGAAATTTACCAAAGAGAACTTCGAATTCCACAAAAAAATAAGGTTTTTTTCATTTATTTTGCCTCCACCGTATTGGGTTGTTTTGAAGGTTACCGCTTGGCCAAGCGGAATTTCGTGACCCCGCTTGGCCAAGTTGGTAGCTTCCGCCCCGCGCCGGCTTGGCCAAGCGCCCATGGTTATGTACGACTCCGCAAACTCCATTGCCCGATTTGCCACCGCGATTCTCACCGGATCGGCGGTGATCATGACGGGCTGCTCCGATACTACCACGAATAACTCTCCAGCCGTCTCACAAACTCAGGCCACCAATAACTCACCGGCGATTAAAGCGGTGGGATTCGAAACGGATCACATGGCTTGGATCCCGGGCGGCACATTCGCGATGGGTTCCAATGACGAAAAACCGGATGAACGCCCCATCCACCAAGTCACCGTGGCCGGGTTTTGGATGGATAAGACAGAAGTCACCAACCGGCAATTTGCCGAATTTGTCAACGAAACCAAATACTTGACGGTGGCAGAGCAAAAGCCGAATCCGCTGGATTTCCCCGGTGTTCCGGTAGACAAGTTGGTACCCGGTGCCGTGGTGTTCGACCCTCCCCCTGGGAACGTGCCCCTTAGCAATCACCGCGCCTGGTGGGTGTGGCGACAGGGCGCCGACTGGCAGCACCCAACCGGCCCGGACGACTCGATCGATAGCATGGAGGAGCACCCGGTCGTGAACGTTTGCTGGTTCGATGCCATGGCCTACGCCGAATGGATGACCAAACGCACCGGAGTGACTCACCGATTGCCCACCGAGGCTGAATGGGAGTTTGCCGCCCGGGGTGGTCTCGACGGAAAAAAATATATCTGGGGTGAGGAACTCAAGCCGGACGAAAAATGCATCGCCAACTTTTGGCAAGGC
>WTHH01000315.1 GCA_011523195.1 Verrucomicrobiales bacterium | reverse complement strand
CGCTTGACGCGCGCCGAGGGGAAACCTTTCTCCAGTGCGGCCTCGACCTTCTCCGTGCCCAACCCGGAAAACCGGATCGCCACGTTGCCGCATTTTGTCTCGGGACACTTTTTTGGAGCCGTCTCGATGTGCCCGCAGATGTGGCACATCAACTGTTGTGCCGCGCGATGGTACGTCAGCGACACGCTGCAGTTCGGGCACTCCGCCACGAAACCGCATTCCGGGCACTGCAACGAACTCGACCAGCCACGCCGGTTGAGGAACAGCATCACCTGCTCGTTTTTCTCGAGCCGCTGTAGGATCGCCTCGCGCAGTTGCGGCGAAAAAATCCCAGCACCCTTTTCCTTGCGCGCCGCGCTTCGCATGTCGATCACGCGCACGATCGGCATCTGGATGTTGTCCACCCGCTCGGTCAACGAAAGCAGCCCGTACTTTTTGCGCTGCACATTGTGGTAACTCTCCATGCACGGCGTCGCCGAGCCGAGCACGACGGCCGCGCCCTCCTGCTGCCCGCGCACCACCGCGAGGTCGCGGGCGTTGTAACGCGGCGCCTCCTCCTGCTTGTACGAGTGCTCGTGTTCCTCATCCACGATCACTAGACCAAGCGGCTCCACCGGGGCAAACACCGCCGAGCGCGCGCCGATCACAATCCGCGCACGGCCCTGCCGGATCTTGTGCCACTCGTCGTGCCGTTCCCCCGACGACAAGTGACTGTGCAGCACCGCCACCAAAGTCTGCTGCGGCCCCTGGCTGAACCGCGCCTTGAACCGCTCCACGGTCTGCGGCGTCAGCGAGATTTCCGGTACCAGCACGATCGCGCCCTTCCCCTGGCCAAGCGCGTAGGCGATCGCCTGCAGGTACACCTCCGTCTTGCCGCTGCCGGTCACGCCGTGCAGCAAAAACACATTGTCCCCTACCGGCTTGGCCTCGTCGTCGTCCCGCTTGGCCAAGCGCTCCATCGAGTCCACGATCGACTCGAGTGCGGTCGCCTGTTGCGCGTTCAACTCCAGCGGTTGCGTCGGCAGGATGTGCTCCTTCGCGTACGGGTCGCGCTCGGAGATTTGCGGCGCGATGCTCACCAGCCCCTTGTCCTCGAGCTTGCGAATGGTCGCCGAGGTCGTCCCAGCCAAGCGCACCAGTTCCTGCAGCGGCAACTCGCGCCACTCATCCACAATCGTCCAGAGATCCTCCTGCCGCTTAGTCAGCTTGGGCGGTTCGCCGTGTTGCGGCAGTGCGCGAACGCACAGCCGTTCGCGCCAGCCTTCCTCCTCCTTGCGCACAGCGTCCGGCAGCACCGCCTTCATAGCGATCTCCGGCGCGCAGCAGTAGTAGTCGGCGATCCAGCGCACGAGGCGCAAAATCGGCGGCGTCACCAGTGCCTGACCGCCGACCGTCTTGATGATCTCGCGGAGATTGCCGTGCGGCGACTCGTCGAGCACCGCCGTCACCACCCCCATGACCTCGCGCGGCCCGAACGGCACCTTCACCCGCGTGCCCTCGTGGACGCTGGGCTCCAGCTCCTCCGGCACGAGGTAGTCAAACTCACGACGGACAGCGACGTCCAATGTCACACGGGCAACCACTCGATGGCCACCCAGCTTGAGCCGCGACAACACCCAAGCGCAAGGCGGAATAACCAAGCGCTTGGCCAAGCTGTGAAAAATTAAACCTGTTTCAGTAGATCTATGATTCCCTGATCCACAAACGCATCCGCCTCGGCGTCAAACCCCGGAAAACCGGCCAAGTGACCGGCGTCCGATTTGATCAACCGGAACTCGGCATTGGGCATCATCGAGACTTCGATCTCGTTGTCCTCAGGAGGAAAGTACAGGTCGTTGTCGCACGGCATGACCATGGCCGGGCATCGGATCGCCCCAAGCGCCTTGGCCAAGTCGCCCCCGAACTTCGGATGATTGCTCACATCAGCACTCTGCCATGTCGCCAACATGGCAAGCAGGTTATTCGCATCATTATACGAAAACAGACTGATGACGTTTTCGATGAAATCAGCCACCGTCTCCGCCTTGGTTCCTAGGAAATTCTTATACTTTCCGTTTCGGAAGTATGTCTGCGAAAGAAACCAGCCGCACGATACCGTGTGGAACGCCCGTAATCCGGCCTCGGGCGGTTTCTCGTAATCCCCGCCCGCCCAGTTCGAATCGGCCTGCAGCGCCCGTTTCATCCCTTCCAGATGAAGCCAGTCGTGCGGGGAAGTCTTGGCTGTTCCACAAATCGAGGCGATCGACTGCACCATATCCGGATAAACTGCACCCCAGTGAAAAGCCTGTTGCGCTGACATTGAAAAGCCGACGACTGAAAGGATTCTCTTAATCCCAAAAACCTCCTCGCATAGTCGTTTTTGCGCGCGAATGTTGTCATACGTCGTCGTCAACGGGAACCGCCCTCGGTCATGAGGTGACGGGGTGTTGGTCGGTGAACTCGACAATCCGTTACCAAACATAT
>WTHH01000373.1 GCA_011523195.1 Verrucomicrobiales bacterium | reverse complement strand
AAAAACGATCGGGTAATGAGACCCTCCCGGAAACGCCGAACGTGCGGAGTACGCTAAGCCTTCATCCGAACGAACCCGGTTGGTGATGCGCGAGGTAAACCCGCCTCCGCCGAGGATGTCATTCATGACTTGGATTGCATAATAGTCCGGATCGTCCCAGCGAATGCCCGGCATGATGATCGACACGCGCCCCTGGTTGACGTCCTTATCGACGATGTAAACACCCGGCTTGCCATACTTGATTTTTTGCGGAACCGGCGGCGCTTTTTCACCGGCATGCGGCCAGCGATCGAACACGCCATTTAGCCGCTTAAGCATTTCGTCTCGGTCAAAGTCGCCACTGACCGACACGATGAAGTTTTTCGGGTGAACCCACTTGTGATGAAACGCCAACAAATCCTCCCTTCGAATGCTTTCGATCGAGGCAGCGGTGACATGTCGGTTGTACCAAAACTGACCCCCGTATGCGAGATGGGCGCGCTCGCGCGACTCGATGCTCGATGAGTTATCGTTGCGCTGTTTCAGCCCCTGCAGGATTTGCGTTTTCCGCAGGGCCAACTTGTCCTCCTGAAAACTCGGCGCGGCGAGAATGGCGCGCAGTATTTCAAAACCGCGATCCGCATCCTTCGACAGCAGGTTCAGGCTCACGCTACCATCGAGGCCACTCAGGCTGCTGCTCAACCGGGCTGCCAAAAACTCCAGTTCCTCGTCCAACTCATCCGCCGGCTTGGAAGGAATGCCTCCGCGCGCCATCAGCGAACCGGTCAACCCAGCCAAGCCCTCCTTGCCCTTGGGATCGAGATAGCTCCCGCCCTTAATATGAATGGTCAAGTCGATCAAAGGCCGCTCGCGGTCCGGATAAATGTACACCACCACTCCCGACTTCAGCACCGTGCGATAGTCATCCGGCTTGGGCGGATCGTAGACCAGCGGCGGGAATGTCAACTTCTCCGGGCGGTCCGGTATTTCCTGCGCTTGGCCAAGCTGCAACATCAAACTTAGTGCAAACACACGCACAACAAATTGCTTCAAATCTTTCATCACTTTCTTCATTCCGATTCCCCTATTCGCTCAACTCCGCAAGGCGCTCGGCGATCTTCACCATGATGATCTTCATGAGGCCCTGCTGCTTTTGGTCCGCCTGGCCAAGCTGCGCCTCCATCGCGCTCAACTGTTGTTGCAGTCGTTCCTTGTTTTTCTCCGCCTTGATTTGGCTGGTGATGCGGCGCACCACGGCCTGCTGGTCAGCGCTCAATCCCGCCAGCGCCGGGTCGTCCGGCACGGCCGCGCCTTCTTTTCTCGTGTAGGTTGCCACCGTTCGGTTTTCCTTCACCAAATATTTTTTGACCACGCGCTGAATGTCCCCGGCGGTGACCTTGAGAATGCTCGGGATTTCGGAGTTGATCGTTCGCCAGTCGCCGGTTCCTTCGGCCTGAATCAACTGCACCAGCAAATGAAAGTTGGACGACGTACGGCGAACCGCCATCGCGGCAAAATTGTTTTTCACTTTCTGCAGTTCGCGCTCGGTGACTAGTTCGTTTTTCAGTCGCTCCACCTCCGCGTAAATCGCCGCTTCAACATCGCCCGGCTTATTTGGCTCCTTGGCCTCGCCGCCGATGTTGAACATCCCTGCATATTTGCGGGACATCTGGTGGGCGAATGCCGAGGTCGCCACTTCGCTCCCCAACACAAGCGACTTGTGCAATCGCCCGGATCGCCCGGACAACACCGCGGCTAGCACATCCAGCGCATGACCGTCGGGATGCCCCGCCGCGGGCGAATGCCACAGGATGTCCACCTGCGGATTGGCCTCCGCCTCGGCGTTCATCCGTTTTTCCACTTTTTGCGCCACCTCAGCCGTGACCACTTCCGGCGGGTTTTTTTTTCCGCGCGGGATTCGGCCAAAATAACGCTCGCAGAGTTTCACCGCTTCGTCGATCTTGAAATCCCCCACGAGAATCAGCGCGATGTTTTGCGGCGAATAGTAGACTGAGTAAAACTCATCGGCCTGCGCCTTGGAGATGGCCGGGATGTCCGATGGCCAGCCAATCACCGGCCAACCGTAGGGATGGGATTCCCAAAAAAGAGCCTCGAGCGATTCCTGAAACTTGCCCAGCGGCGTCGATTCGGTGCGCATCCGGCGCTCCTCGAACACCACGTCGCGCTCGGCATAAAACTCGCGAAACACCGGCCGCAGCAGGCGCTCCGATTCCATCCACGTCCACAACTCGAGCTTGTTCGAGGGCACGGTGATGAAGTAGCCAGTCATGTCGTTTGAGGTGAAGGCGTTCATCCCAGAGGCACCGGCAGTGGTGTAAATTCGGTCGAATTCGTTCTTTACCAGAATCTTCCGCTGCTCCTCGAGCAACGCCTTGAATTCAGCCTCCAGTTTCCGGTAGCGGGCCGTCTTGTTTTCCGGTTTTTGAATGTCATCAATCTCGCCGCGCCGAAGAGCCAACCGCATCCTGGCC
>WTHH01000482.1 GCA_011523195.1 Verrucomicrobiales bacterium | reverse complement strand
AGGAAGGCGAGGCCTGACGCCTTTCCCGTTGTCTCCCCTGCCCTGATTTGGTAATTCCCCGTGATGCGGTTTTTATTCCGCTGGGCATACCGCCTGCTCATTTTGTCGATCGTATTGGCGTTCGGCCTGTTCCTCACCAAGGACGCACTGGCCAAGTGGTGGATTGTCGGCGAGTTTCGAGAGCAAGGGATGGACGTCCGCATCGACTCCCTCGACATCGGTTTCCCCCTCAACTCCACCGTCGCCGCCTCCGGCATCACCGTGTTCAACCTCCCCGAGTACGGCGGCTCCCCGATGCTCAAGATCGAGGACCTCTTCATCGATTGCGACTTTTCCGAACTCTGGAACGTGCGCCGAAAACTCAAGCCACACTTCAGGCAGATTCGAATCCGGATCACCGAGTTCAACCTCGTTGAGACCAAGGGTGGTGCCCGAAACCTCCTCTCATTACCGGACGCCCTGGCCCGGACCACCGCCCAGTTGGCACTCGACGACACACCGCTCTACTTCACCATCGACAACCTGAATTTCTCCTGGGAAAAACTGCGATATACGTCCCTAAACGGATCCGGCCAACCGCAGGAGATTTCGGTCAACATCGAGAACCACGTCACGCAGGACGTGAACACTCTCAAGGATCTCCGCCCTCTGTTCGTCAAAATCGCCGCCCCGGCCGGCACCGCCCTCGCGGCCAAGCTCTTCGGCCAATTTCTGAAATAAATAAACACCACCGATGAAACAAAGGCCAAGCGCGGCATTTACGCTGATCGAGTTGGTGGTGGTGATCGCCATAATTGCCATTCTGGCGGGCCTGCTGCTGCCGGCCCTTGCCAAAGCCAAGGCCAAGGCGAAGGGCATCCAATGCCTCGGCAACGTCAAGCAGTTGAGCCTGGGCTGGACCCTTTACGCGGATGATCACGAGGGCAAATACGTCAACAACCACGGCCGCGACCAGACCCGTGAGCAGCGAAACAACTGGGCCAACAACGTGCTGGACTGGGAACACAGCCCGGACAACACCAACCGGCTCGCGCTCACATCGTCCCTCCTCTCGCCGTATATGGGGGATTCGATCTCCACTTTCAAGTGTCCCTCCGACAATAGCCGCGCGAGCAATGGCCCCCGCAACCGAAGCTACTCGATGAATCATCTCGTCGGCGATCCCGGCCTGTTGCTCGATGAGTTTAATCCCGATTACGTCCAGTTCGTCACGGATGGACAGCTTCGCAAACCGTCATCCATTTTTGTGTTTCTTGGCGAACACCCGGACACCATCAACGACGGCTACTACATGAATCGCTTTCATGAATACAAGTGGGGCAACCTGCCTGCCTCCTACCACAACGGGGCAACCGCCCTCTCCTACGCGGACGGCCACGCGGCCACGCACCTCTGGAAGGTCACCGGCGAGCACGGCACGATTCGACCACCGGTGAAGGGAGCCGTTGGCGGTATCGTCTCGGCTAAGCCGCGAACTGATTTCCAGTGGATCATCGATCACTCAAGCGTTCTGAAATAACATGAAAAACTCGAACGAACAAAGTCGACTCAACCGCCGCCAATTCGCCATCAGCGCCGTGGCCGGTGCGGGTGCGTTGCTGACAGCTTGCCGTCTGCCGCGCAGTCAGCCTGCAGCCAAGCTAAGCAGCAAACTGAAGCTGTTGAGCTACAACGTCTGGTACGGATTCACCAAGAAACCCGAACGCAAGGCCAACTATCTCAAGTTCATGCAGGCCCAGGCTCCGGACGTCGTCTCGTTGCAGGAGTTGAACCACTACACCCCCGAGAAACTGGCCGACGACGCCAAGGCATGGGGTCATCCGCACAGCGTTCTGCTCAAGGAAAAGGGGTTCCCCACCGGGATCACCTCCAGCCAGCCGATCACCGCGGTGAAGCGCACGATCGAGGGATACCATCACGGTCTGCTGCGCTGCCAGACACACGGCATCCACGTTTACGCCATCCACCTACACCCCGGCAACTGGGAGATCCGAATCAGGGAAATCGACCTGCTGCTGAAGGACATCGCCACGCTGCCCCGGGATGCGAAGGTGGCGTTGGCCGGAGATTTCAACACCTTTTCACTGCACGACAAGCCGGTCTACGACCGCAGCGAGGACATGATCCCGTTTTTCAAGCGGCTGGACGTGCGGACGAAAGGGAAAAATCTGCGCAACCGCCAACTCGATTACCGGCACTTGAAACGGCTCGAGGACGCCGGCTTCGTGGACCTGATCAATACTAAGCGCAAGGCCTTCGTTGGTACGTTTCCCACCCCGTTGCGCGAGGGTGAAGACATGGGGCCGGATCGACGGTTAGACTACGTATTCGCAACCCCCAACCTCGCAGCCACCTGCCAAGCCGCAGCCTGCATCGTCAACGATACGACCGGCCTCCTCTCGGACCACCAACCGGTCACCGCAACATTCGAACTCACGGCCAAGTAACTTATGGGGGACTGAATATTTATAC
>WTHH01000099.1 GCA_011523195.1 Verrucomicrobiales bacterium | reverse complement strand
CACCCTGCACGGCGGAGTCAAACGGGCTGATGCCAGCTTCATCTCGATGCAATAGTTTTCCGTTGATGTTGATCTGTAGATCGCGGTTTTTCTCGTTGAATTTTTGGAGCATGATTTTGGGTTAGGCAGTGATGCGATGGGGATAGAGTTGTTGGTAAATCTCGTTACATTCTTCGAGGACGCCGGCGAGTTCGTCCGGTACCGGGATATCCTTCGGCTTGAATGGTCGCCAGCCGGTGGTGGTTTCCACCTCGGGATACCAGTGTCGGGCCCAGATGCCGTCGGACTCGCGAATGCCTGGTGGCCACTCCAGCATCGCCTCGGTAAATTCTATTCCGAGGCGATTACATAGGGCGGCCAACATACCGCGGGGGTCGCGAAGTACCTCGGTGGAGTCGATGACCGGAGGAGTCTCGCCGGTGAGTTCACGAACGTGATCGAACAGTCGGAGTTGCTGGGGCAGCGCAGTATCAGTCAGCGTGGGATTCGGGAGTTTCTTCATCAACGACGTCAGCATTTCGCGGGGTTCGCGGATGAGAAAGCAGTTGGTCACTTGGCCGAGCCAGCCGAGCTGGATGTTTGGCAGCATGTGGTGGCACATGTGTTTTTGGTAAAAAATCGTATTGCCGCCGGGGATTGGCCCGGTCAGCCAAGCGACCACCTTTTCCCAGTCGTCCTCATAGCGTTCGATGATTTCGTCGGCCATGGCGTGGGGTAGCTTGGTCTCGCGGAGATAATGTGCGTACAAGGGTTCATCGACCACGAATGTGTCGGGTCGGTTCTCCCATGCGCGCATCAGCGCGGTGGAGATGTTTCGCGGTCCACACCACATGGAGAGGTGGAGAGAAGTTGAATCGGCGTCTCTCATAAAGCGGGTCGAAGGTACGGGAGACAGTGCCCGGATGTCATTCGCTTTTTCAAGCCAAGCTTGGCCAAGCGGAGGCGTTTGCGTAGCATCTGCCCGTGAACGCCACGCCAAACACCGACCCTGGTCGTTATCACGCGGAGGGCTTTTGCCTGTTCCGCGATGTTCTTTCGAGGGAAGAAATCGAAGCGACCCGTGGCGAACTGGATCGATTGGTTGCTGCGATGCCCAAGCGGCAGGTCGTGTATAAGGACGGTGAAAACAGGGAGGTCGATGCACGACCGGAATATCTGACCGAGCCGCACCCGAAACATCCATTTTGGCTGGAGTTGTGCCGAACCCCCCGGGTGCTGGACGCCGTCGAGCAGGTGCTTGGACCGGATTTGATCCTCATCATGTCGCACTTGATCGTAAAGCGGGCAGGGGATGGTCTGCCGGTGGCTTGGCATCAAGACAACACTTACTGGCACAGCGTGCAGGGAACGGACGTGACCACGGTTTGGCTGGCGATCGATGACACCGACCAGGCAAATGGCTGCATGCAGGTGATCCCCTGCTCACATGATGGGTATCCTGAACTAGATAAAGTCAGCACCGGTGCGGATGATTTACTTGGGTTGTCAGTTGAGGTGACGAACGAAATGGAAGAAGCCGCCGTGTGCCTTGAGATGGCTGCCGGTAGTTTGTCTGTGCATGATTCGTTTGTGCTGCATGGCAGTGATCCCAACACCAGCGGGCGTCGCCGTGCGGCGTATACCATGCGTTACGCCAACGCGAAAACAGTACGAGTCAACACCGGGGAACACTGGGTGCCGGTGTATTTGGTGAGAGGAGAGGCGGGCGAGGGTGCTGTGAACTATGTGGACATACGCCCGGGCCGGGAGTTGCCGCCGCCGGTCATTTAGCCTTCCAATGCGTCGCAGGCGTCGTCGAGGAGTTTCATCCACGCGCCCATATAGTGGCCGTGATCCCAGAAAGTTCGGCCGCTGATCAGGTTGCCATCGATCACGCAAGGTTCATCCACGAACGTACCACCACAGACCTCAAGGTCGAACTTGGCTTTGGGTACAGTGGCCATGCGACGCCCGCGAACACAGTCTGCCCGCGCCGGAATTTCAACCCCGTGGCAGACACTGGCAATAGGGGCGTTTTTCTCGAAGAAATATTTTGTGATTCGCAAAAGGTCCTCGTCCTCGCGGATATATTCTGGGGCTCGCCCGCCGCTGTAAAAAATCCCAAGATATTCCTCCGGTTGAATATCCTTGAACGCTATAGCTGCCGGCATGGTGTAGCCCTCCCATTCGCGGGTTATCGTCCAGCCCGGTTTCACCTGGTGCATGACCATCTGATACTCTCGTTTTTCGGGGGCAGCCAGCACCGGTTCGTATCCACCTTCGATCAGGCGGAAGTAGGGGTACATCGTGTCCACTGTCTCAGCGGCATCCCCGAAAATAATCAGGACTTTCTGTTTGGCATCATTACTCATGGCGAAACACGAGTTAAGCCTTGCTTAGGCTCATCTCCAAGTACTTTCTGGCCCGGTTGATTTCTTTGGTTGTCTCGGCGGCGGTGGGAAGGATGGGGGTGCCCCGCGGGACGGGGTGCATAAA
>WTHH01000525.1 GCA_011523195.1 Verrucomicrobiales bacterium | reverse complement strand
ATTTGCTGCAGGAGATGCTCAGGCGGCGGGGTGTGCCCCTCTCGCAGAACGGCCGGCATCGCCTGTTGGCGCCATTGTGAGTAGAGGCTGGACACGGGGAGAGTATTCGGCCCTTGAATCTCGGTTTCAAGCCCCCAAAAAAAACACTTGGCCTCGGGAGCGGATTGGGGTTTCCTGCCGGTCGCATTTCGCATGAAAAACATGATGTTCACCAGAGGTATCGTTTTGGCCGGTCTGGCGCTGGGGCTGATCACCACCCCCGGGTTGATCGCACAGGAGGAGAAAAAAGAGGAGAAGCCCAAGCCGCAGTCGGTCTTCAAGGACAAGGCGCTGGAAGAAGGCGTGCGCAAGTTCGTATTCGCCAAGCGCTACAACAAGGAGCCGTTGGTCGAGGGCGACCTGATCCACCTATCCACCATTAAGGTCACCAACGCCGGCATCAAGGATCTGAGCGGCCTCGAGAAGTGTCGCGCGCTCGCCTCGCTGGATTTGTCCGGAAACGAAATTACCGACTTCAGCGCCATCAAGGATCTCAAGCGTATCCAGTACCTCAACCTCGCGAAGAACAAGATCGAGGACATCTCACCGATCGCCGGGTTGACTGCTCTGCAGTACATCGAGTTGTCCAACAACCGCGTGAAGGACCTGAAGCCGCTCGAGAAGCTCAGCAACATGCGCTCGCTCTACCTGTCCAACAACCGCATCAGCGACTTTTCGCCCGCGCTCAAGCTGACCAAGCTGTGGTCGCTTTATCTGGACCACAACCAGATAACCAAGCTCGACGGCGTAGCAGCGCTCAAGGGCCTCACCACCCTCTCGGCCGGTAACAACGAGATCGCTGACCTTGGCCCGCTCAACGGGCTCACCCGTCTGCACTTCCTATTTCTTGAAAACAACAAGGTGGCCAAGCTCGACTCACTCGTCAGCATGGCCGGCGCCGACTACAAGGGGCCAAAAAACTTTGCCCCATTCCTGCGCCTCTACATGAAGGGTAACCCGGTTGACGGCGCCGCTGACAGTCGGTTGCAGTTTGCGCGCCTGATGAAGTTTGGCGTGCGAGTCGAGACCCCTCGTCAGCCCGAGTTGGTCACTTTCAACAGCACCGGCTGGTCCGGCGAGTTGACTGGCGACCAGTTGGCCGCATTCCAGAAGGACATCCTGCAGCGGTTCGGCCTCGTGAAGGATGCCAAGCTCAAGCTGCAACTCAGCGTGGCTCCGGAAGACGGCATCACCAAGCAGGAGGTCGACGAACTGAAAGCCGCCCTGAAAAAACTCGGCCTCAGCGACAAGGTCGACCTGAGCTTGTAAAAACGCTCATCCACTTTTCCAAAAGCCCGGACAGCGCGCCCGGGCTTTTTTCGTAAACCAAGCGCTTGGCCAAGCGGGCAATTTTCATTCCATTTGCTGCGATTAGTTGGTAAGCCTTTCCGCCCGCCGGGATGGTTTTTACGGCGGATTTTTTCCCATGGCTGGTCATAATAAATGGTCCAAGGTTAAGCGGCAGAAGGGGGTCACCGATGCCAAGAAGGCCAAGGTGTTTGCCAAGCTGGCTCGCGAGATTGGTATTGCGGTTCGAGTCGGCGGACCGGAGGCGGACCTCAACCCGCGCCTCCGCATGATCCTGCTCAAGTGCCGCAGCGCCAACATGCCGGCCGACAACATCGACCGCGCCATCAAGAAGGCGGCCGGCGATGACGACGGCGCAAACTACGAGGAGTTGACGTACGAGGTGTTTGCGCCGGGCGGCGTAGCTGTGCTCGTCCATGCCAACACCGACAACCGCAACCGCACCGCCTCGGACGTGCGCCATGCCGTCACCAAGGCCGGCGGACAACTGGCCAGCGCCGGTGCCGTGACCCGGCTGTTCGAGCGCAAGGGACAGATCATCATCGACCGCGAAGCCGCCGAGGAGGATGCGCTGATGGAATTGGCATTGGAGGCCGGTGCTGAGGATTTTGCCGCCGACGAAAACGGCTACGAGATCGTGACCGGGCCGAATGACTTTGAGCCGGTGCACAAGGCGGTCGAGGACAAGGGCATCGCGACACTGTCAGCAGAAGTCACCTATATCGCCCAGCAAACCACCGCAGTGGACGAGGCCGGTGCGTCGACGATTCAGCGGCTGGTAGATGTGCTCGAAGAAAACGACGACGTCAGCGACGTGTTCACCAACGCCGATTTCCCGGGAGGCAGCGAAGGTTAACACACCAACCCGGCGATGCGTTCCGGGTGGCTGTACACGTTGAACGTGTCGCCCCGGAGGAAACCGACCAGCGTCTGCCCGTTCTCGCGGGCGAACTCCACTGCCAAACTCGACGGAGCGGACACGGCACAAATCATTCCCACCCGACCAGCGAGGGCTTTTTGCAAAATCTCAAAAGAGGCCCGGCCGCTGACCATCAGTGCGCATTCCTCGAGCGGCAGACGGCCGTCCTGCGAGAGGGGCACACCCCCGCCTGAGCATCTCCTGCAGCAAAA
>WTHH01000480.1 GCA_011523195.1 Verrucomicrobiales bacterium | reverse complement strand
ATTACGAAGTGTTCCAATCCCGCATGCAGCAACCGAAGTGGCAGGGCGAGTCTTTGGCCGGCAAAACCCTGCTCGTCTGGGCCGAACAAGGCTTTGGCGACACAATTCAGTTCTGCCGCTTCCTGCGATTGATTGACGGTGATGGCGGCCGGGTGCTGTTTGAGTGCCCCCCCGAGATGGGCTCTCTGTTGAATTCCATTGAGGAAATCGAAGTGATCAAAAGAGGAGAGCACCCGCCACAGCACGATCTGCAATGTGCCCTGCTCAGCCTGCCGCGAATCTTTGGCACCACATTGGAGACGATCCCGGAACCGGCCGGCCTCAATTTGGGTTCAGCGCTACCATCATTGCCGGGCGCGGACCAATCCAAACTGAAAATCGGGCTCGCTTGGCGTGGTTCTCGCAGGCACGAAACGCCCGAGCCTCGTGAATTCCCGGCCGCATTCCTGCCGGAACTCACTCGGCCCGGCTCAGCTCAATTTTACTCGCTACAGCTTGAACAGGTCGACAGCGAAACTGCGTTCACGCGTGACCTCATCTGGTTAAACGAATCCCTGTCGGATTTTCGGGCAACGGCACAGTTCATCCGACAACTCGATCTGGTCATCACCATCGATACTGCGGTGGCGCACCTGGCCGGCACGCTGGGTAAACCAATCTGGTTATTGCTGCCTTTCGGTTCGGAGTGGCGTTGGCTGGAACACCGGGAAGACTGCCCGTGGTATCCCTCCATGCGATTGTTTCGCCAACCCAAACCCGGCGACTGGTTCACGGTACTCTCAACCGTCAAAGAGGCATTGCGATTGCTCCCCACACCGACGGCGGCACATCACCTCAAACAAGCCGAGGCGGCACTAATCCAAAGCCAAGCGCAGCGCGCCGCAGAACAATACCAACTGGCACATGAAACCAATCCGAAGAACCCGCTCATCCTGCGCCTGCTCGGTAACACGCTGGGCGGGCTTGGCCAAGCGGAAGCTGCCCAAGAAAAACTGCAACTCGCACTCGAACTTCAGCCGGCTGACCCGGAGAATCATCACGAATTGGCGCTGCACTTCGCCGGGCTTGGCCAAGCGGAGCAGGCGATCGTGTCCTACCAACGCGCCATCGAATTGAATCCGGCCTGTGCCGATTATCACTTCAACCTCGGCAACGCGCATTATGCGCTTGGCCAAGCGCCGGCCGCCCGCTCGTCGTTTAGTGCAGCCACAACGCTCGACCCGCAACTGGCGGAGGCGCATTTCAACCTTGGCCAAGTGGCACAGGACGAGGGCGACCACCTCGCGGCGGCCCAGTCGTACAAACGGGCAGTCGATCTCGATTTCCACTACGTCGATGCCCTCGTTAATCTGGGGCTGACGCTGAAGGAACTTGGACAGCCTGAACTCACCCGTGAGTGCTTCGAACTGATTTTGCAAAAACAGACCGGGCATCCGATGGCCGGTGTCAATCTGGCCAAATTTCACCTCGAACAAAACCATCCTCCCGCCGCAGAGGCGGCCTGCAGCTCGGTGCTCGAAGTGCATCCCACCCACGCCGAGGCACTGCTCAATCTTGGCGTGGCGTTGCAGGCGCAAAACCGGACGCTCGATGCCATCGCCGCCTACGAGGAGATTGTCGCGCACAATCCCGATTACCCGGATCGACAATTTAACATCGCATTCTCCGAATTGATGGCAGGTCGCTGGCAGTCAGGCTGGCAGCATTACGAGGCGCGCTGGGGCACGGACAATCCGGTATTTTCCCCAAGGCATCCCCACGTTCAGGCTTGGAACGGCGAACCGCTGTCTGGTAAGCAACTGCTGTTTTTCGCTGAACAAGGCTATGGTGACACGCTCCAGTTTTGTCGATTTGCCCCGTTGCTCTCGAGCGCCGGGGCAACCGTGATCATCGAGTGCCAGCCCGGTTTGAAATCACTTCTGGAATCGATTCCAAACGTCGAACAGGTCGTCGACCAGGGAGAAGCGATTCCCGCAGTGGATTTCAAATTGCCAATGATGTCCGCACCACTGGTGTTTGGGATTACACCGGAGAACATTCTCAACGGCAGCGAAGGTCGTTATCTCACTGCTCCCGCAGCGGAGGGTATTTGCTCGGAAGGACGACTGAAGGTCGGGCTGGTTTGGTCAGGAAGAGATCGTTCGGTGCTCAACAACCGTTCACTGCCAAGCGCGATGCTCCCGGAACTGTTTCAGAAAACAGAAGGGATCGTTGAGTGGTTCAGCCTTCAAAAGGAGGAACCGGTTGAGGCAGCCGAAATCATCACGGCCACGCCGAACGTCACAAGGATGAGGTCGCTGATCACCGACTTTGAATCAACGGCACGGCTGGTCAATGCGATGGATTTGGTCGTGACGATCGACACGGCGATGGCTCATCTGGCCGGGGCGCTTGGTCAACGGACTTGGGTGATGCTGTCGCACTCGCCCGACTGGCGCTGGATGCTGGAACGCGACGACTCGCCGTGGTATCCATACAGC
>WTHH01000485.1 GCA_011523195.1 Verrucomicrobiales bacterium | reverse complement strand
CTTAGAAAGGTTCGTCGGTTTAGTGCGGACATTTCAGTTCGGTTCATGCAAAAACGGCTCACTCAGGATGATACTTTTGAGGAGCGGTTGAAAGCGATATTCGCTCTTTTCAGCCTCGACCGCGATGGCTTCGAGCGCCGGGGAATCCGCAACGGCCAGTTCCCGGCCAAGCGCGAAGGACAGAAGATGCCCGGCGAACGCCTTCACAAAACGAGGCTTCTCAGCCAGTAGCGCATCCTTAAATTGCTCAATCGTAGCGAATTCATGCCGGCGAAACAGTTTGCCGGATGTGTCCACTTTTCGACCATTGCCATACGTCTCCCGCCAAGCGCCGACTGCATTGTAGTTTTCCAGTGCAAAACCAAGCGGATCAATTTTCACATGGCACCCGGCGCAGTCGGGGCGGTCCCGGTGGGAGGCCAAGCGCTCACGGATGGTCAGCGATTCGTTGTTCCTGCCGTTCTCCTGCTCCGGCAACGGCGGCACATCCGCCGGCGGTGGCTCGGGAGGGTTGTTGAAAATCACGGTCAACATCCAAGCACCTCGCGTGATGGGTTGCGAGCGCACGGGACTCGAGGTCATCGTCATGACCGCAGCGTTGGTGATCACCCCTCCCTCACGCCGGCTGCCAAGCGCCTCCCGCTTGTAGGCCAAGCGAGTCGGCGGCAGCCCGCCGGTACGCTTCCCGGTTTTATACCAACCCGACAACGGGCCGCTTCGGTAACTGAAATCGGAATCGATCAACTGGTGCACCGGCCGGTTTTCGATCAACACGGCCTCGAACAGCAACAACGGCTCCAGCATCATGTGCATGCTGGTTCGATAGGCGTTTGCATAAAAAGTCGGGAACAGCGTGCGATCCGGCGTTGCTGTGATGATGCGCTCCAACTGCAACCACTGCGAGGGAAAGCTGTCGCAAAATCGCTTGAGGCGTTTGTCACTCAGCATCCGATCCACCTGCGCCGCGAGCACTGCCGGTTGATGGAGTGTTTGGTTTTCTGCCAACTCCAGCAATTCGTCGTCGGGGATGCTGCCCCACAGGAAAAACGAAAGGCGCGAGGCCAGGTTGAAGTCATCCCGGACTCCCTTGACCGGCTGGTCGTACAGGTACAGAAAACGGGGCGAACACAACACTGCCGAGGCGATGTTCTTCATGCTTTTTTCAAACGGCACCCCGTCTTTCAGTTGCAATTTCACGTTCGCGGCGTAGCGCGAAACCAACTCCGGCGCAACCGGTCGGCGGAACGCCCGTCGCAAAAATCTGGCCAAGCGCTCATGAACCAAACGGTCAAGCTCGTCCCCCTCGGTCTGCGGTTCAGCGAAAAACTCTCCCCAGATGCCGCAGCGCTTGGCCGTGAAATCGTTGCTGTTCATGATCGACTGGCTCAGCTTGTAAAACGCCTCCATCTGGATGGGCGACATCGAGAGGTGATCCCCGCGATTGTCGAATCCGTGTTCCGCCCGCAGATCCTGCGGGAACGGCCCCACTCCGGCCAGACGCGGCTCGATCATCTGCGACTTGCCAAGCGGCCTGCTGCCCACGTGCACCGTGTCCGGCATTTTACCCGACGCCGGGTCAAAGTAGCCGTAGCTGCGCATCATTTTCTCCGGCAACGAAAACACCTCCACTTTGAGTTCGAACAAATCTTTCACAGCGTTATTGTACTGAAATCGATTCATCCTCCGGATGGGCGTCTTGGCAAAAGTTGCCCGCTTGGCCAAACCGAGCCTGAGCAAGCCGCGCAACTCCGCAACAGCAGACTCCCGGATGTCCGGTTTTAAGCCCGGTTCATCCTCGGGCGGCATGTCGCCGGTATCGATCACGTCGATAATGTCCTGCAACAGATCGATGTCGCCAGTCAGGTCGCTGGTCGACTTGAAGTTTAGCAGGTTGACCTTGCCCTTGGTTTTGCCGTCCCTGCCGTGACACTTGACGCAGTGACTGTCGAACACCTGCAACACCGCAGACTCCGCTGAACACACTGCTGACGTGCCAGCAAACACCAGCAACACCACGGCGATTAATCTCTGCGGATCCATGACAGTGCGCTTGGCCAAGCGCTGTTACACCTTGACTCGCGCTTGGCCAGCCGCTGTTTTGGTCTTGGGTTGGACTCCTTTCAAGGTCTTGCCGTTTGGTAATTCGCGGCCAATTTTCACGGTGTGTTTGCCTTTAGAATAGACCTTGGGCTGAAAACGGCCGCCCGTTGAGCGGGTCGTGTATAGCACCTCACCGCTCGCCTCTTCGATTACCTGCACAACGCAGTCCTTGCCATCGGCAAAGATATATTCCGGCAAATAACCGGCGACCTTGCGACCATCGTTGGCCTCCTGTTTGATCGTGATCGGCCAACCGGGATACTGTGCCGCGTCCCCATCTTTGACATCACAAAAACGGGGCCAACACTCGAAGGTCACTTCGCGTTTCTTTTTGTTGAAACGGGCGATACCGAACCCGTCGGCGCGCTTGCGCTCATCATTGCG
>WTHH01000105.1 GCA_011523195.1 Verrucomicrobiales bacterium | reverse complement strand
AGTTTACATTGATGAGTTAACCGAGGGCGGTTTGCAGCAGAATCGACAACTCGAACAGACGTTGAAGGCTACGTTTTTTAATGGCGCCATCACGCCGCTTTCTTATGAGTTTCGCCGACAGGGTAACGGTAGCGTGCAGACGATTGATCATGAGTTGCTTCGGGTTGAACCGGGAGAACGGATTGTGGTGGAGGTCACGGATTTCGATCTCGACCAATCTTCGGAAGCCGACAGGGTGCCGGTGACTGTGCAGGTAAACCTTGGCCAACTACTTGATCTGGAAGCGGTTGAGACCGGCCCGAATACCGGTGTGTTTCGTGTAGAGTTAGAGACCTCATCCGCCTTGGCCAAGCCCACTGATGGGGAGGGAAATCCTGCTACTGAAGAGAGCAAACAGCCTGGGCTGAAGTTGAAAACCGGTGACCGGGTTTACATGAGGTATTTTGATGAACAAAACACAGTGCCGGGACACAAGCATCCGCGTGAGTCTGTGGTTTTTGTGAACCAACCGACCGAGGCGAAGATCCGGGTTTTGGGCACTCGCTTAATCCCCGCAGACCTGACCAAGCCGGGATTGAAACCGGGCTATCAATATTCGTTGCTGCCATTCGGTAATACCAACGCCGCGCCGGTTTCAGTCGATGTGCCGCTCACGGTGGAAATTGTTGACCCGGATCGTGCCAAGACCAGTGGGAGCAGGTTGGAGATGGAGTTGGACGTCGGGGGCGGGCGGAAGGCACGAGTGGAATGTGTGTTGTCGGCGCAGTTCGCAGGCGAGGCTCCCGAGGAATACAGCGAACCAATTACGGCTGGCCAAGCGTTGGTTGAGGGACGCTTTGTTGGACAGATTTTGCTGAATTTGGGCGATGAAACCAGTCCGCCGATGATTCCTGTTACTCCAGAAACACCGGGGAGGCTGACGGGTAAAATTCTGTCGGATGACGAGGGTGAAGACATGTCTGACGCGGAAGTCAGGGTGTTGAACGTCATGGGCGGAGAGATCGTTCGTGCGGTATACAGGGATCAAACCCGGGGCGACGGAGGCACGGTCGAGTTGAACTCGACGGCTTCTTTGACTAGTGACGGAATCCTGCAAATCACGGATTCCCAATATGAAGAACCGGTCGAGGCTCTTCATGTTGGCGAGCGATTGTTTTTGATCGTGGAAGACAAGGATCAGGACGTGTCTTCAAAACAGGATCAAGTCATCGTGACGGTTAAGACAACCAGTGGCGAAAACGAGGCTGTGACATTGACTGAAACGCTGACACACAGCGGGGTGTTCACCGGTTCCTTTCCGCTTGTGGCACGGAGCCAGCCGAGACCCAACAGCGGGGACAACGGGGTGGAGTGCTTTTTTGGAGACACCCTCACCACGGTGTATCGCGACCAGTCGAATTCGACCCGGGCCACCGTAGATCGGCAGGGGCAAGTATCCGTCGCGATTGGCACGGACGGATTGCTGGCCGCGTTCAGCAAGGTGTTCGAGGACATTGACCTGGCTGCCCAGACCCGTTTTCACATCGCGGAAAGTTATTTTGAATTGTTCAAATCGCAAAAAAAACTGGAGCGCATCGAGCAGGCACAGGAAAATCTGGATTACGGCCGAAGGGTGTTACTCGAGTTGGCCGAGGATTTTCCGGATGAAAAATACGCGGCAAGGGTAAGCTACCTGCTTGGCCAGTTTGCGCAGGAGCAGGAGGATTGGCAGGAGGCGATCAAGTCGTACCGGGTCATCATCCGGAGATTCCCGGATCATGCCCTTGCGCCGGATGCCCAGTACAAGATGGCCCAATGCCACGAGGAGGCGGGAGACTTTGATCAGGCGCTGGAGGAGTACGTCGCGATGGCAGCCATTCACCCTGACAGCCCGTTGATTCCGAAGGTGATGATCCGGATCAACGAGTACTACTACCTGAAGGAAAACTACCCGGTGGCCGCCCGGGTATCGGGCAAGTTTATCGAACGATTCCCCGAGCACGAACTGGCATCGCGCATGGCGTTTCGCTGGGGCCAGTGTCACTACAAGCAGGAGGCGTTCGACGATGCCGCCGCCCGGTTTGAGGATTTTGCCAAGCGCTACCCGGATGACCCGTTATGTGCGGAGGCACTGTTTTGGGCGGGGGAAAGTTATCGGATGGACAAGGACGTCCCGATGGCGTTCCGGTACTACAATCGCTGCCGCTGGGATTATCCGGAATCGGAGGCGGCCAAGTATGCCCGGGGCCGCTTGGCCTTGCCGGAGATGCTGGCTCAGTTTGAGCGTGAAGCCGATTTGGACGACGAATAGTCTTGTTTGGCCAAGCGCTTGGCCAAGTTTTACGGCCCGGTTCCCGGCGGACGCATGTTCTTGGTGATGGCGTCCCGTATCTGCGACATTGGTACACCCTGCGTTGAGCCAAGTCCCGCTGCCACGCCGGCCGTATAGGCGGTCGAAAACGACGTCCCGGTTCCGAAGAACGTCTGGTTGTTCAGCACTGTAACAC
>WTHH01000287.1 GCA_011523195.1 Verrucomicrobiales bacterium | reverse complement strand
AGCTAGTGGAGCGCCTGCTGTAATACAAGCTGCGTTTGGCCGCGCTGTGGTCACTCAAAACCTTGCGTGGCCTCACATCCGGCGGCATCGTCCCGTTTTCAATGATTCGTTGCGGTAGCATTCTATTTTTCGCTCTGGGTGGCGTCTGGCCGACGGGTAACGCTGGTGACTGGTCGCAGTGGCGGGGGAGCCAGCGTAACGGCGTGGTGTCGGAAGGCGTGCCGCTTCTGCGCGCCTGGCCGGAGGGCGGGCCCAAGCTGCTTTGGCGCAGCGAAACCATTCCCAGCGGTGACGACGGCGGACACGGCAGCGTGGTGGTGGCCGACGGCAAAACCTACATCAGCCTCGTTTGGCACGATGACGAGCCGTCGGAGGAGCGCGAGATTAACGCGCTCATTTTGCGCAAGCTCGGCTACCGAAACTTATCTCTGCCGGAATCGGTTATCTCGAAAATGGAAAAGGCCCGTGAGTCGCTGAGCCCCCGTCTGCGCGGGCGCAAGCTCACCGAGTGGTCGGAAAAGTGGGTGGCCGAAAACCTGTCAGCCGAGCAGGCCGAGCGCAACGGCAGCTGGATTGTCAGTCGATTCAAAAAGGGCCGTGCGGCCATCCCATTCGCGGACATGCGGCGCGTGGCACAGAAGGGCGATCAACGATTTGATAATGACGCCGCGTTGCGGGACTGGATGGAGGCCCAGCCGATCAGCCGCTTAGCCAAGCGCGAACTGCTCAAGGCGATCCCGAGCACCGTGCGCGTGGCCAAGGACGTCGTCGTGTGCCTCGACGCCAAGACCGGCAAGCGACTTTGGAAAACCGAGGCGCCCGGCGAGCCGACCGGCCGCAAGTCGTCGAGCACTCCCTGCGTGGCCGATGGTCGGCTGTTTGCCGCTGGTAGCACGCACGTCTATTGCATGGACGCGAAAAGTGGCAAGCGGCTCTGGGCGGCGCCATTACCCAAGCGCGGCAAGGGGCCGGCGTCCTCTATCCTGGTCGATGACGGTCGTCTATTTTTGATTGCCGGGCAATTGACGGCGTACGATGCAAAGTCCGGTGAGTTGCTTTGGGAAAATGACGATGTGCGCAGCAGCAACTCCTCGCCTGTGCTGGCGCTTGGCCAAGCGGGCAAGCGGCTGATCTGCAGCGAGCGGAAAGCATACGTCGCCGTCCACCCGGAGACCGGCGAGACAGACTGGAAGATTGCCGGCGGCGGTGACTCCACCCCGGTCATCTCCGGCGATTGGATGGTGGTATACAGCAAGGACAAAAAAGTTGGCCTCGCGGCGTATCGCTTGGCCAAGGGCGGGGCCGAGCAGGTTTGGAATTTTCCGATGTCGGAGCGGCGCTCGCAGTCGTCCCCGGTGATTTTTGGAGGGCACGTTTACCTGACCGGCGGCGAGTGGCACATGTGCGTCGAGTTGGCCGCCGGCAAGTTGAAGTGGAAGGAGTCGCGCCAGAGTACCATCTCCTCGCCGATCATTGCCGACGGGAAAATGATCGCGTTGGAAAAGAAAGGCAGCGACCTCGTGATGATCGACACAGACACCAAGGCCCATCGCGAGTTGGGCAAGACACGCATCAAGGCCATGTGGTGCCCTTCCCCGGTGATCGTCGACGGTAAACTCTACCTGCGGATGGACGACAACATCTCCTGCTACGACCTCCGCTCCAACCCCGGCGTCCAATAACCCGCCTGGCCAAGCGCACTTTTTTGTCGCCGTCGATTTTTCTTTCGCCTTACGCTGGGTGTCGCGTTTTGGTTTATGCAGTTCGGGTCGCTCCAACTTGAATCCAACCTCTTTTTGTCGCCGCTGGCGGGGTACACAAACCTGCCGTTCCGGCTGGTGCTGCGCGAGGTGGGCGGGTTGGGCCTGACGACCACGGACCTCGTCAATGCCCGCTCACTGCTCGAACGCAACCCTAAGGCGCTCAAACTCATCGAGACCAACGAGGCGGACAGTCCGCTCGCGGTGCAACTTTTCGGCGCTGTGCCGGAGGAAATGCGCGATGCCTCGCAATACCTCGAGTCGATTGGCATTCACTCGATCGATATCAACATGGGCTGCCCGGTGCGCAAGGTCTGCAAGACCGGAGGCGGCTCAGCGATGATGACCGAGTTGGATAAGACCGCGCACCTCGTGAAAATGATGGTTGACTCGGTGAGCATCCCGATCACGGCCAAGATGCGGCTGGGCTGGGACGACAACAACATCACGGCGCCCAACCTCGTGCGCGTGCTCGAGGATGTCGGCGTGCGTGCGGTGTTCATCCACGGCCGGACGCGCGAGCAGGGCTTCACCGGGACGGTGAACCTGACCGGCATCCGCGAGGTGGCAGAGGCTGCGCGGGAGATTCCGGTGATCGGCAACGGCGACGTGACGACGCCGGAGTCGGCACGGCACATGATCGAGGCCACCGGCTGCGACGGTGTGAGTGTGGGGCGCGGTGCATTTTATAACCCGTGGATCTTCCGCCACACGGATCATTTTTTGAAAACCGGCGAACTGCTGCCTGAGCCGGCGTTCGCCGAGCGGGTGCGGGTGATGCGCCGGCATTTTGACCTGATGCTCGAGGTGTTCGGCGAGCAGCGCGGCTGCCTAATGTTCCGCAAGGTCGCCCCATGGTACGCCAAGCGGTTCGGCCCGGTGAAACCGTTCAACAAGCGGGTAGTGCAAATCTCGACGCGCGACGATTTCGAGTCGACGCTGGCCGATTACCTCGGCTGGCGGGAGCAGTTTGTCGATGCCGACGGCGAGTTGATTGAGCGGTATCGGCAGGGCCCGATGGTGCCGACATTCATGCAGGAAGACGACGAGCCGGCAGCGGCCAAGCGTCAGGTGATCCCCGTCCCCAAGGGCCCGGTCGAGGTCTGGTAGCCAAGCGCTTGGCCAAGCGCACAAGACAAACTCAATAACAAAATCATACACCAAAATATCCTCTCCCCGTGGGAGAGGACGAAGGTGAGGTGGAATTTAAATAACACGGCGACTGAGTCGCAGGTTTTTGTTGAGTTGTTTCCCTGTTGTCACCCGATTGGTGTGGATGCCCACCACATCCGGCCTTCGGCCACCTTCTTCCGAGAGGGAAAAGGATCCAAACGGCTCACCAAAAAAAGCCCGTTGGCCAAGCGCTTGGCCAACGGGCTTTCGAGAGAGTTGTTTTCTATTCGCGGGGACGGGAGGGACGACGACGGCGTTCGCCTTCGCGTTCACTGCGCTCTCCTCCACGCTGACCTCGTTCGCCGCGCTCCCTGCGATCCGCGCCTCCTCGGGGTGACTGCGGTCGGTCATCGCCTTCAAATGAGGGTCGGCCCTGCGGAGCTCCACCTCGCCCTCCAAAACCGCCTCGCCCCCCTCGCACGCTGCCGCCTCGGCTTCCGCCGACCCCGGGGGAGCTCGGAAGCAATTCAGCGTCGGTCAGTTTACCGTCATTGTTTTTGTCCAGCTTCTTGAGCGCGGCGGGTGCTGCCTTGATTTCCTCGGCGGAGATTTCGCCGTTACCGTCCGCGTCGAGCGCAGCCATGATCGGAAACATCCGCATGAATCCACCGGGACCACCCGGAGGGCCTCCGAAACCGCCGGCACCACCGGGCCGGCCGACGGGACGTCCCGGAAAACCGCCTCTTACGCCGCTGCCACCGGCTTGTGATCGGCGCGACCGTTCGCCGCGGCTGCTGCGTTCCCCGCGGCTGCTGCTCTCGCCTCGGGGGCGTTCGCGATCTGAGTCGCGCTCGGTGCGTTCGCGGCGCTCGCCTTCACGGCGTTCATCGCGTTCGCGTTCCTGTGCGAGTGCATTAACTGTAATCAAGCCAAGCCCGGCGACGGCCGTCATGAGTTTAAATGTGAATCGATTCATATTTCGTGTTGGTTGAAAAATTAATGGATCCAGGGGCGGGCCTGTTTGATGGAGAGGTTGCTTTCCTTCGTGATTTTGTACTCGATTTTCATCGCTAATGCTTTGTTTCAACGCTGCAGTTTGGGAGATGCTTAACTACCCAGAAAAGTTACAACAAACTTTAGAATGTAATCGGCTCGACACACACCGGTGACTCGAAGCGAGGGTTGTTCATTTGCGGCGTGACGTAATGTTCCCGCATCGGCTCAGGGTCGAACGGCTGTAGTAACGGCTTAAGATCGGCCGCCTGGCTTTCGGGTGAAAGCCAACGGTCGTAGTCATCCGAGTGCACGATCACAGGCATGCGATCGTGCACGCGCTTGGCCAAGCGATTGGGCGTCGTGGTAATGACGGTGAATGTGCGCAGCGTCTCCGACTCTGCTTGGCCAAGCTCGAGGCCCGGCAACTCAGGCTCCGTGACCTGCATCGGAGCCGCCCATGTTTCCCAAAGTCCGGCGAGGCAAAATAGGTCGCCGTCACACATCGAGTAGTAAACCGGCTGCTTGCCGCTTGGCCGAGACTCCCATTCAAAATAACCGTCCACTGGCAACAGGCAGCGCCGCCGCTGGAACGGCTCCCGAAAGCTGGGCTTTTCGTCGATTGTCTCTGCCCGCGCGTTGGCCAGTTTGGCCCCGATCGACTTGTCCTTGACCCACGGTGGGATCAGCCCCCACCGCATCGCTTCAAGCTGCTTGTCGCCTGATTTGTGAACGGCCACCAGCGCATCCTGCGTCGGCGCGAGATTCAACCGGGGCGCGACGTCGGGTGCTTGGCCCTTCGCTTTCACCTTCTTTTTGACTTTGTCCTTCGCGGACCCCTGTGCCACTCGACAACACATTGGAGTTACCGGTTGTTTTGCAGAAACCCGTCAATCTTCGCCTTGGTCGCCTCATCCATTTGTATGAGAGGGGGCCAGTTTCGGTGGTGGCCTTCGCCGGGGAGTTTTCGGGTGGCGTCGATGCCGAGCTTGCCGCCGATAGCAATCTCGCTGGTGGCGTGATCGAGGACGTCCGCCGGACCCTTGGTCAGGATGCTGTCCCGCTGCGGGTCAGTATCGGCACACATGTGAAACAGCACTTCGCTGGTGTTGTGCACGTCGACAAAATCGTCCACGACGACGATGTACTTGGTGAACATCATCTGCCCCATACCCCACAGGCCGTGCATGATTTTGAACGCCTGCATCGGGTAGGTTTTTTTGATGCTCACAAAAACGAGGTTGTGAAACACGCCCTCGGCCGGCAGCGCGATATCAGTAATCTCCGGGAAATTCATCTGGAAGATCGGCAGGAACAATTTCACGCTGGCGCTGCCCATGTAAAAATCCTCCATCGGCGGGATGCCCACAATGGTGGCCGGGTAGGTGGCGTTTTTGCGGTGAGTGATCGCAGTGATGTGAAAAACTGGGTACGGCTCCGGCAGGGTGTAGTAGCCGGTGTGATCACCAAACGGCCCTTCGTCGCGCAGCGGTTCGGTCGGATCGATGTAGCCCTCGATCACAATATCGGCGTTGGCCGGCACCTCGAGGTCGCAGGTCTCGCATTGCACCATCTCCACCGACTTGCGGCGCAAGTAGCCGGCTAGCAGGAATTCGTCGAGCCCGTCCGGCATCGGGGCAGTGGCACAGAACGGATAGACCGGGTCGCCGCCGAGAAACACCGCCACCGGCATCCGCTCGCCGGTCTCATAGTAGCGGCGGCCGTGGCGTGCGGCGACTTTTTGCAACTGCCAATGCATGCCGGTCGACTGGTCGTCATAAACCTGCATCCGATACATACCGAGGTTGCGATCGCCTGTGTCGGGATCGCGCGTGACGACGCACGGCAGCGTGATGAAACGCCCGCCATCGAGCGGCCAACACTGCATGATTGGCAGGTTGAGGAGGGTTGAGGGGTTAGGAGTTAGGGTCGAGGGATCGTCGACGTCCGGGGCGCTTGGCCAAGGCTCGGTGCGTGATGCCGGTGAGTCGAAGCGGTGGATGACTTCCTTGCACGGGCCACGCTTGACCTTCTTCGGTCGTGCATGCCGCAGACCAAGCGCTTGGCCAAGTAGGGCCATGGCGTCGCGCAGCCCGGTTGGTGGCTTGGCCTGGACGAGCGAACCCAGCTCCTCCGCGACGGCGCCGACGCTCTCGGCCCCCAGCGCCATGGCCATGCGTTTGGCTGAACCCAACGTGTTGATGGCCACCGGTATCGAGGAGACCTCGCCGTTAACGGTCGGCTGCTCGATGAGGAGCGCCTTGCCGCCGCTCGGCTTTTTCATTTCGCGGTCGGCCAGCTCGGTGATTTCCAGCTCGGTGGCGATCGGTTCGCTGACACGGATCAGCTCGCCCGCCTTCTCGAGGGCGTCCAAAAACTCTGCGTATGATTCGTAGGCCATGGCTCGCGGGCATCGATGGACAGGGGCCGCCGACTGCGCGGTGATAGTAGTATCTGCGCCCGGAAATGACGATGCTATTCCGTCCGGGACGCCCGCCGTTAATTGGCTCGACTACGTTTGACCAAGCCCTACGATGCCCGCACCCAATCGGCCTCGTTCGGTTGGCTGACCCTGTTTCAGGACGATTTATGAGCAAAAAACTGAACCATCTCGCGGGCCGCTTGGTTGCCGTTGCGGCGCTTGGTCTTGCGCTTGGCCAAGCGGAGGCGAAGACCAAGCCGAACGTTCTTTTTATCTTCGCCGACGACCAATGCTACGAGACGGTGGCAAACCTGGGCCACACTGACATCGACACACCGAATCTCGATCGACTGGCCAAGCGCGGCACGCAGTTCACCCGCGCCTACAACATGGGTTCGTGGAGCGGCGCGGTCTGCGTGGCCAGCCGCCATATGCTGATCACCGGCCGGCATATTTGGCGTGCGCAAAAGGCTCAGCAGGTTTTACGCGGTGGCAAAAAACTGACCGACGCACAGAAGGCCGCACGTGACTTGGAGTTCAAAAACCTCTGGCCGCAGGTGATGGCCCGCGCCGGGTACCAGACATTTTTCACCGGCAAGTGGCACATCTCGGCGGCGGCGGATCAGGCGTTTCAGGTGGCGCGAAACATCCGCGGCGGCATGCCAAACCAGACTCCCGAGGGCTACAACCGGCCGCTGCCCGACAAGCCGGATCCGTGGAGCCCATACGACATCAAGTTCGACGGATTCTGGAAGGGCGGCAAGCATTGGAGCGAGGTCGTCGCGGACGATGCCGTCGACTACATCGGCGAAGCCAAGCAGGACAAGCGGCCGTTTTTTATGTACATCGCATTCAACGCGCCGCACGACCCGCGACAAGCCCCGAAGGAGTACATTGACCGCTATCCATTGAGCCGCATTAAGGTGCCAGCGAGCTACCTCGACGAGTACCCTTACAAGGATGACATCGGCTGCAGCGCCCGGTTGCGTGATGAAAAACTTGGGCCGTTCCCGCGCACCCACCACGCGGTGAAAGTTCACCGGCAGGAGTATTACGCGATCATCGAGCACATGGACACGCAGATCGGCCGCATCCTCGATGCACTGGAAAAATCCGGTCAGACCGACAACACGTACATCTTCTTCAGTGCCGACCATGGGTTGGGCGTGGGGCATCACGGCCTGTTCGGTAAACAGAATTTGTACGAGCACAGCACGCGCGTGCCATTCATCGCGGCCGGGCCCGGCATCAAGGGCGGTGAAAAGATTGCCGCTCCGATCTATTTGCAGGACGTGATGGCCACATCGCTCGACATCGCAGAGGCCAAGCGCCCCAAGCAGGTCGAGTTTCAAAGCCTGATGCCACTGTTGAACGGAAAGACGAAGGAATCGGAGGTCAAAGCCGTGTACGGTGCGTACCTTGGCCTGCAGCGTTCCGTGACCGTTGGCAATTGGAAGCTGATCCTGTACCCGAAAATCTCCAAGGCGCGCCTATACAACATCAAGCGTGACCCACTGGAGATAAATGACCAGGCCACCGACGAATCAAAAGCCAAGATCGTCAAGCGCCTCTACAAGCGCCTGCTCCGTTTGCAAAAAGAGCACGCCGACACTCTGGACTTGAAGGCGGCATTCCCTAAACTTGGCTGACCTTCGCCTTATCCGACACGACTTGAAAAACATCACGAACCGGCCGTTGGCCAAGCGGGCGGCGTTGCTGGCCGCTCTCTGTGCGCTTGGCCAAGCGGCTATTGCGGTTGAGCACACCCTGATCGCCCCCGGCAGCAAGGGCACCTTCCGAGGCCGCCCCACCGCCGAGGCGGTGCGAGTCGAAAAAGGCCCCACCATCGACGGCCACCTCGACGACGACGCGTGGCGCCAAGCAAAACCGGCTGGTGAGTTTCTGGAAAAAAGCCCGGGAGAGAATATCCCCCATGCGCAGCGAACGGAGTTTCGCGTGGTGTACGATGAAGATGCACTGTACATCGGCGTGTGGTGTTTTGACACCGAGGCTGGGCGGATTGTCGCGCACAACATGGAGCGCGATGGTCATATGCGTTATGAAGATGTGGTTAACGTCACGCTGGACACATTTTTGGATCGACGAAACGGATACTTCTTTTCCATCAATTCAATTGGTGCTCGCGGCGACGGCTCCATTAGCAATAACAATTCTCTAAACGGCGAGTGGGACGGCGCGTGGATGGCACGCAGCCAACGCCACGCTTGGGGCTGGAGCATGGAATTAACTATTCCATTCAAGTCAATCAGCTTCGACGAAACGATCGACACTTGGGGAATCAATATTTACCGCAACATCGGCCGTGCCGGGGAACGAGGGCAGTGGGCCAATTCGCGATCATCCAACCGAAGTTACTATGTGTCGGAGTGCGGCGACTTGACCGGCCTTCGCGGGCTCCGGCAGGGACTTGGCCTGGACATCAACCCGTATGCGATCGGTAAGTACCGAAAGGATTATGATACAGATGACACCGATCGGCTTGGAGATTTCGGGTTGGACGCCCGCTACCGCCTGACGCCGAGCCTTACCGCACTGGCCAGTGTGAATACCGATTTCGCCGAAACAGAGACCGACACTCGGCAGGTTAATTTTTCTCGTTTCCCGCTGTTTTTCCCTGAAAAAAGGCAGTTTTTTCTTGAGGATTCCGGCATCTTCGGCTTTGGCGGCGGCGAGTCGTCACGGCGGCGTTCCAGTGACACGTCGGACACGCTGCTGATGCCATTCTTCAGCCGCCGAATCGGCCTGAGCCGCGAGGGACAAATCATGCCGATCCAGTTCGCTGGCAAGGTCACCGGCCGCATGGGAGACTACAACATCGGCTTGCTCGATGCCGTGCTCGACGGGGAAGACGGCCCTCGGAATGCCTTCGTCGGGCGAGTTAGCCGAAACGTGTATGAGCAATCCTCGGTCGGGTTGCTGACAACATTGGGTGATCCCAACTCGGATGAACGGAACGCCGTGGTGGGGACGGATTTTCAGTATCGCAACAGCGACTTCATGGGAGGGTACACATTAGATGTCAACCTCTTCACACTGGGAACCTACTCGGAAGAAACCGGCGGATTGGAACCGGCTTGGGGAACCAGCGCACGGCTGTATGATCGCAACGTTGAGCTGGCCGCTAGTGTCACGGAAATCGGCGACGAATTCGATCCGGCGATGGGCTTCGTCCGTCGCCGAGGCACGCGCGTTTACAAACTAGACGCCGACTATGTGCCATACCACGACAACATCGACTGGCTGCGCAACACCCGCCACGGCTACGAGGCAGAGGTTTTTACCGATCTTGGCAACGATGTCGTGAACACCAAACAACAGTTTAACCTCGCGTCGCTTTACCTCGAGAGCCAAGACATCGTCGGGGTGAGTGTATCCC
>WTHH01000412.1 GCA_011523195.1 Verrucomicrobiales bacterium | reverse complement strand
GCCAAGGCCAAGCCAACATTCACCGAGGATGTTGCCTCGATCATTTTCAACAACTGTACCGAGTGTCACCGCTCCGGGCAGGCGGCGCCATTTGAGTTGACCAACTACGCCAACGTCAAGAAACGCGCCCGGCTCATCGCGAAGGTGACGGAGGATCGCTACATGCCGCCGTGGCACCCGGTGGATGGGCACGGCAAATTCCTCGACGAACGGCGTCTGAGCGAGGTCGAGCTGGCCACATTGAAAAACTGGCAAAAGTCCGGCATGGCCGAGGGGCCGGCAGACAAGCTGCCCGAGCCGCCCAAGTTTGAGAGCGACTGGCTACTAGGTGAGCCGGATCTCATTGTGACCATGCCCAAGGCGTTCACCGTGCCCGCGGATGGCCCGGACATTTACCGCAACTTTGTCATCCCGCTTGACTTGAAGGAGGACAAGTGGGTGGCTGGCTTCGAAGTGCGCCCCGGCGCTCGCTCGGTGTTGCACCACGTGATCATCCGCCTGGATGAAACCGGCGAGGCTCGCAGAGCGGACGGCGCGCGCGGCAAGCCCGGGTTCAGCGGCATGCGCGGTGTCGGCGGCGGGCGCGGAAGAAGCCGCGATGTTTTTTCAGGCAGCCTCGGCGGTCTGGGGGGCTGGGCAGTCGGGGGGACGCCACGGATTTTGCCGCTTGGATTGGCCCGCCATCTCCCGGCCGGGGCTGACCTTGTGCTCAACTCCCACCTGCACCCCTCCGGCAAGGAGGAATCAGAGAAAACCACCATCGGCCTTTACTTCGCTGACAAGAAACCGGACCGGACGATGATCGGGTTTCAGGTGCCGCCGTTGTTCGGCAGCGTTTCCGGGCTGGACATCCCGGCGGGCGAGGAGAATTACGAGCTGACCAGCAGCTTTACCACGCCGGTGGACATTGAGTTGATCGGTGTCGGCGCACACATGCACTACCTTGGCCACACAGCCAAGGCCACCGCCACGCTTCCGGACGGCACCACCAAGCCGCTGTTCTACATCGATGAATGGGATTTCAACTGGCAGAACAATTACTTTTACGAAAACCCCGTTCGGCTTCCGGCCGGCACGACCGTCAAGGGCGTGGTGACGTTCGACAACTCGGCGGATAACCCTCATAACCCGTTCAGCCCGCCGCGCCGTGTCCGTTGGGGCCTCGAGTCCACCGACGAGATGGGCAGCGTCAACTTCCGCGCAGTGCCGGTCAATGAAAGCGACGTGCAACGATTCAAGGACGCCGTGCGCGACCAGTTCGTTGACGAGGTTCGCGTCGCTGCCGAGAAACGATTTAACAATCAAAGCGACATTAGAGAAAACCTTGTCGACCGGCTTCGTAAGCGTCTTCGTGATAGTCGTGGCGATAGCAGTAATAAGGGGCTACCCGTTGCCAAACCTTAACGTTTAAAATATTATAACAACATTAACATGACCTTACCCCTTGATATGTATAGGCTGTGCTAGGCTACCGACACAGATGAAGTGATATTCCAAGCTGATCGTGCTTGGTTTGGTGAGAGATTCGACCGCGTCCAGCAGACCACCGGCGGGAACTAACTGCAGCGATGCCGCCTTGGCCAAGCTCAAGCGTCAACGATGAAAAATGACGACGAAGACCCAAGGAAAGGAAGCGGCTTCTACCCCGCTCCCCGCCGCCACATTAAATTTAATGCTGATGAAAGATAACCAGTTGACTCTGATTCAACTGCTTCTCGAGGCGCACAAGATCTAAAATCTTGTGCGTGTCTTCAGGCTGCGCAGGAAAGTTTTTTTCGATACCGAAGACCCGAAAAGGCAGAGAAATTTCAAAATCTCCACAAGACTCTGAGGAGTGTTAGTCATGGATTGATCAAGGATATATTACAACCTCTGTAACACTTCAGGTTTATGAAGTGTATGGGAGGAATGAGGAAGACTATTTATAGCTCTCTAGTTTTTCTGACATTCTTTTCGGGTCTCCTAGTCGCAGAAAGCTTTCCACAGCGTTTGTCATTGGAGAAATTATCCTCCCAGACGATTAAGCTATCGCTAACGCTTCCTACACCTTCCAACTACGAACTGCTGCAAACCGAGGATTTTAGTTTATGGAGTGAATTTACTTCCGGAATAGCCAGCGAGAACCCGATGCTGTTCGAGGTTCCAGTGAACTCGAGCCATCTGTTTTTTCAGGCGCAGTGGTCTATTGATGAGTTGACGATATCGATTGATGCGCCTCCTTTCCCAATCAAGGTCGGCGATCAGACCACCCTGTTGTCTCAGGCGACTTCAAGAGGTCAGCCAGTATTTGGATTGGGAATGCGTTGGGCAATCGATCGTACGGACATTGCTTCGGTCGATGCCATGACAGGGCAGGTCAACGCACTCAGTCCGGGGGTTGCGACAATGACTCTGGAGAGCGAAGACGGGACGCTTGTGACCCGCAAACTTGTGGTTGTCGCTAATCACAGCAGCGCCCCTCAAGCCTTAGATGCGTTTTTTGGTCTGGATG
>WTHH01000161.1 GCA_011523195.1 Verrucomicrobiales bacterium | reverse complement strand
GGTCGGGGCTAGGCTCTGCGAGGATGTGTTGGGCAAACCGGAGTCGCGGTGAGACGAACCGCCACTCCGGTTTGCCCAACACATCCTCGCAGAGCCTAGCCCCGACCGGGTCGTACTTGATGAGTTGGTTGCGCGTTTGAATGTGATTGTGGTCGTGATCCATCGTGCGGTTGGTGTCGAACCAGCACTGGTAAATCTCCGCCCAATACTCGGCCCGGTTTTTCGCGGCGTAACATTGCTTCGGTCCACCGAACTGAATCAGTACTTTGTCGTTTTTGGTGACCTTAACCTTGGCGTCGGCCTTTTTTCCATTCACCAAAATATCGCCTGAGTTCAGGCATTTTCTGAGCAGCCTCGGTGACTCGTCGGGGAAAGATTTTTTCAATGCGGACAGCAAACGGACCGGCGTCTCGCTCTTGACGCGGCGATACCGCTGGGCGGCTCGACCATCGTTCCAGATCCCTGTTTTTTTTACATTTTCAAACGCAGCGGACAGTCGTTTTTGCAGCGATTCGTCAAAGCCGGCCCCGTGGACGACATGGCCGAACTCATGCACGAGAATGCTCTCCAGTTGCATCCCGCCCGGGTACTCCATCACGTCCTCCTCAGCAAAAACCACCGTGGGCCTCGAGCCGATGTAGGTCAGGAAACCGCGCTGACGCCAGTTGTAAAAATCCAGCTTCTCCCCGGTTTTGCTGGAGGCGAACTGCGGCAACTGCGAGGTCAACTCGTCATGGCCGATCAACAGGCAGAGCACTTTCTTTTTGCGAATCCGCTCGGCGATCTCCGGCTTGAGTCCGCGCATGAGCATGTCGAACTGATACGCCGTTTCGCGGTGGGCCAGGTTAGCAACCTTGCTGGAGGTGGCGATCAGGATGCCCTGAATCATCGTCACCTTTTTGTAAAAACCACGGTCGAGCTTGTACTCTTTGGCCAGCGCTTCCGTGAGCGGCTTGACGGCATACCCCCCCTCCGCATCGGTAGTTGCACCAAGAAATATCAAGCCAAGCAGGCCGATCGAAAATAATTTGGTCAGATGCACGGCGCAACGTTACCCAAGCCACATGCACAGGCAACATTTGATCAGAGGAACTTCAGCGCCAGCTTGACGGCCTCGAACAGGCTGTTGGGGTTCGCTTGGCCAAGGCCGGCGATGTCAAGCGCGGTGCCGTGGTCGACGGAGGTGCGGACGATCGGCAAGCCAAGCGTGGTGTTCACCGCCTCGTCAAAACAAAGCGCCTTGAGCGGGATGTGCCCCTGGTCGTGGTACATGCAGACGAACAGGTCGGTCTCACGCCGCTTGGCCGGCAGAAACGCGGTGTCAGGCGGAACCGGCCCCTCGACGTTGAGGCCCAGCTTTCGCGCCGACTCGATCGCCGGGATGATGGCCACCTGTTCCTCCGTACCGAACAGCCCGTTCTCCCCGGCGTGAGGGTTCAGGCCAAGGACAACTATCCGGGGGTCGCCGCCGCGAATGCGCCGCATGGCCTGTGCACCCAGTTCAATGGTGTCGAGGATCGCGGCCTTGGTTAGCAGCCCAGGCACCTCGGCGTAACCCATGTGGGTGGTCACGAAAACCGCCCGCACTTCGCTCGAGTATTGCAGCATGCAGTAGCGCGGCGCGTGGGTCTTCGCTGCAAAAATCTCCGTGTGCCCTGGAAAGGGGATGTCGGCCGCGTGCAACGCCACCTTGTTGATCGGCGCCGTGGTCACCGCCGCAATCTGTCCGCTCAACGCAGCGTTGATGGCGTCCTCAATGTACGTGAACGCAGCGCGTCCGGTAGCGGCATTGACCGCACCCGTGGTGAAGTCGTCGAGTCCGATCGCTCCGATGTCGAGCACGCAAGGGGAGTCGGCCTCGCTCAACCCGGCGACAACCTTCCCCGGCTTGGGCAAGCAGCACTGCACAGCCGCCTGTTCCAACACCGCCGCACTGCCAAAAACAATCGGCGTGCAAAGCCGGGCAATCGCCTCATCCTGCAACAGCCGCAAACAAACCTCCGGCCCCACCCCGGCGGGATCCCCCATCGTCACCGCTATCTTGGGAAGGGTCATGAGTCATCAGCCAAGCGCTTGGCCAAGCGCTTGAGAATATTCGTGCAACTCGAAAACAGGGACGATCCCCTCATGCGCTCCAGCCTGCCTGCCAGAAAAATCGGCGGCAATTCGAAACGACCACAATGGCAACAGTTGACGAGAACAGGGTTGGTGTTACATTGCTTAATAAATAGCTTATGAAAAAGTTATCGCAATCGATCGCTGTTTTGTATTGTTGCATGGTGGCAATGCCGCTTTGCCAAGCAGTGTCGGATACGGATGTGTATTTGATCAAGGCGGAGGAGGTCACGATCGAGAATGAGAAAATCACCATCGTCGGTTCAGCGAGGCTCAAGATGGTGGTCATCAAGGACGACCACGATCCAGCATACAAAAGGCACCAAATCTGGGGGCGACCAGCCGCATGGGTATTCGCCAAGGCGGACAAGACCACTTTCGTCA
>WTHH01000471.1 GCA_011523195.1 Verrucomicrobiales bacterium | reverse complement strand
AACGTAAATGTCCGGATGACCATCGGCATTGATATCGCGAATCTGCACGCTCAACCCAAAGTCGATTGGCTCCGCTATCGGATCACCACCCGGACTGCGAAACAATTTAGTCGTCCACGGCACACGCTGAAACTCGCCATTGCCCTTATTCAAATAAAAGGCATCCGCTTCACCAAATTCAACGATCTTGTCATTGATGATTTTCAATCGTTTCGCGTGCCGGCCGGTCACGATCGTTTTCCCGCCGGCTTTTCGCACCGCGAACGATCCCCCATCCCGCAGCAGCGCCAGCTCCCCGAAATTGGCCACGTACAAATCCAAGTCTCCGTCCCTGTCCACATCACCCAGCGCCACCGAGGTTCCGGAAGTCATGCTCTCCAGGCCCACATTCTTCGTCACATCGGTAAACACTCCGTTGCCATCGTTGTTCAGGCAGAGCGTGCCCTTGCGGAAAGACGTCAGTACCAGGTCGAGATCGTTGTCACCATCCAGATCCGCGAACGCCGCACCGCGTGTCAGGTAACCGGTCGCTGCTGCACCATTTTCCTTTGGGGCCAGCTGAAACCGAAGGTTCCCTTGATTGAGATAAAGTTGGTTATCGCCCTCGAGTCGGCAAAAATAAATGTCACACAACCCATCTCCATTCACATCGCCCAAGGCGACACCCGAGCCATTCGTCAAGTTGGAACGCTTGGCCAAGGCCAGCTTGGAAACGCGGTTCGTAAACTGGATTCCCATCCTAGAAATGGGCAACGAGGTAAAACCCACCTTCCCCTGCGCGGGCACCGGCAGTTTGGCCAAGCGATAACCCGCGCCATCCTGCCATTCCAGCCCCTTGGCCAAGCGGAGGACGCCTGTTGCCATCAGGGCGAACAGAATCAAAACCGAGCCATTCCGACTGAAATTCACCTGCGAAATTTTACTTGAGCATCCTCCGAAGCAAAGCGATTTGTCCACCGGAATAGTACTGGACAAGGCTCGAAAATGGGTTCGACATTACAAAATCTCTCCAGCCCATGAAACAGATTACCATCATCACGAAAGATTACCACGGACTGACTGCCGACCTTGCCTTTGCCCTTGCCGGGAACGAAATCAACATCGAGACACTCGACGCCAAGAAAATTGATGACATTGGCGTAATCACCCTTGTCATTGATCAGTACAAACGAGCGCTGCACGTCCTGAACGACGCCGGATGGAACCCAATCGAGTAAGACACAATGCTCGTCCGCGTTGCCGATGAGCCCGGGGGCATCGCCCACTTGGCCGAGCGACTGCGCGACGGCGACTGGGACGCCATCGCCGTCAGTGCCGCCCACCATCGAAAAGGCACGAGACCTGGTGAAGGACGAACTGCTTTCGATCGCTCCGGCGGTTTAATCCACCAAATCCCGGGCGCGACGCGTCAGGCCAAGGCGAATGAACCGAATTGGTACTTGCGAAACAACCATCCCGCCAAACATTAGTAGGCAACCGGCCAACTCACGGTTGGACAATTGCTCGCATAGGATCAACCAACCGGCGATCACTCCCACGACAGCTTCCATCGCAAAAATGATCGAGGCATGAGCTGGGTTCGCCTTGCGTTGACCAATGATTTGAAGGGTAAAGGCAATCGCTATCGACATCACCCCTAGGTAAAGCGCTGGAAGAAACGCCGCCTTGAAATCTCCAACGGTTGGCGTTTCGGCGATCACGGCCAGCACCCAACTAAATGCCGCACAAACCGTCACTTGGCCAAGCGCCAAGTGCAGTGACGAGACACGATTGGTGAACCGATCAATCACCAGCACATGTCCCGCCCAGCAAAAAGCACCGCAGAGAACCATCAAATCACCGGAACTAACTAGAGGAGATTCGTCCGTGTACCTGTAATTATACCAAAGCTCCAGTGTCGATATTTGCTTTGTACCGATACACAACATCCAGAGCCCAGTCGTCGCCAAAAAAACACCTCCCCATGTTTGAAAATTTGTACGCTGGCCAATGAGCAACCCGAAAGTCGGCACGATCACCACATAGAGTCCGGTAATAAATCCTGTTTTACCAGGCCCCGTTTGCTCATCAGAAATCCCGGCCTGCTGTAACAAGGAACCTAAGAATAGAAAAATGCCCGCGCTCAAGCTGGCTTTGACCCAGTCCATCGAGCGAAATCCCTCAACCGACCTTCCCTTGTGCCAGACGAAGAGAATCACCATCAGGCAGATCGCCCCAAGCGTGTAGCGGGTGCCATTGAAAGCATTCGGATCAAGGTGTTCCCCTCCCAATTCCTGTGCAACAAAGCCGAATCCCCAGATCGTGCTGGTGAGCAGAAGAAGCAAATTGCTGTTGATTTTTTCCCGATTCATTCCACTTGGCCAAGCGGCTCGCGCACGTTATCGCTTGACGCACCGCTACTTAAAGACTGAATTCCTCCCGCGATGCATTTTCGAATCATTTTGTTTTCCCTCGCGCTTGGCCAAGCGCTGGCGACACACGCTGCAGACTGGCCTCAATGG
>WTHH01000110.1 GCA_011523195.1 Verrucomicrobiales bacterium | reverse complement strand
CAATGAAGAATGGGAAGATCACTGGGCAGTACCACCAACTCCGCATCCAGTTCGAGATAGAATTCGAGGCGTCGCTCAGTCTCCAATTCGTCGATCCTCTTGGCCATGAGCAAGTAAGAGGCGTAGTGATTTCCCTCCGACTCCACCAAGTCGCCATAAAACTTGGCCAAGCGCTGGTCCACCGAGTCCAATGCCTCCGCGAGAATCTGAAATTTCTTGCAACTCCGCCCCTCAATCATCGCCGCGCAGAGCAAATGATCGATCACCTGCTCGTTCCGCCCCCTGCGAACCGAGTTCATCATGCCGGAAATCCAAGGACTGGAGATCGCTTGGCCAAGCGCCATCCCCCTGTAATCCAGTATCTTTAGCACCAAGTTGAAATGCTCCAACTCCTCGATGGCGATCTCCGTCAACTCAGGCAGCGAGTCCGCCAACTGCTGATACCGTTGGAGTTTCAGGGCCGATTGCGCCGCTTTTCTCTCCAAATGAGCATGATCGACCAGCACGGCATCCAAGTTTGCTAGCACCTTGGTTAGCCACGATTCCGGAGGTTTTGCTCGGAGCATCAACATCGCTACACCGCAAGCGCGGCGGGCGAACAGTACGGCAGTCAGCCGTCGAATGGCAAATCCCGAAAAAAATCCGGTTTTTTGGTTGATTACAGGATTCTGGTGCTTGACAGTCGGCTTGTTACTGCTAGTTTTCCTGCCCTTTTTCCGAGCGAAGGAGGGGAAACAGGGGATGCGCCATCTGGCGCTCAGACGACTTTGAACCACATTCTTCCCGCTCACTGGGGAGATTTTTTTAGATTCAGATGAAACAAACATTCCAGCCGTCGAACATCCGACGCAAACGCAGGCACGGTTTCCGCGCACGTATGGCCACCAAGGCAGGTCGCAAGATTTTGGCCGGTCGCCGCGCGCGCGGCCGGGCACGACTCACTCCCGCCTAAGCCCTTCCGGCATCCATGACGGCCTCCGGCCAAACTGCGATTTTCCCAAAGTCCAGCCGCATCCAAGCCAGCGCGGATTTCCGGGCCAACCGGGAAAACGGTCAGCGCTTGGCCAAGGGCTGTCTTTTGGCCAATTGGCAACCTCTACCGCCGGATTCTCCCTCCCGCCTAGGGGTGGTAACCAGTCGCCGTGTCGGCAAAGCGACCATTCGAAACCAAGCGCGTCGCATGATGCGCGAATGTTTTAGACTGCATCGCAGCGAGTTACTCAAACGGGTTGATTTAGTTTTGGTCGCAAGACAGTCCATCGCCAATCGGGGCTTCCGGGCTGTGGAGAGGGATTTTCTCCGCTTGCTGAAAAAGACCGGCCTCCTGCCCAACTCGTCCGGCCCGGCCTACCCGGCGACAGACTCCAATTGATTAATCCGCTGCAACATTTTCTTTTGCTGATGATCCGGTTTTACCGTTTGGTTTTGTCCCCGGCTAAGAATGCCCTGCTTGGTCCGGGTGGTTCCTGTCGTTTTTCACCAACCTGCTCTGCGTATGCAGTGGACGCCATCAAGACCCACGGCGCGCTGCGTGGCAGCTGGCTTGGGCTCCGCCGAATCGTGCGTTGTCATCCGTGGGGTGGGTGCGGGCATGATCCCGTCCCGGCCAAGTGGACTGAGCTTGGCCGAGCCAAGACCTCTCGTTAATAAAATTAGACTTTCATGGATCGTACCGGAATCATCGTTGTCACCATCTGCGTCATTCTGCTTTTCCTGACGTGGCCGGAGATGCCGCAGCGCCCGCAACAACCGCAGCCTGTGACAACCACCACTAATGCGGTTGGCACCAATGTGGTCCAGTATCCGGTACAACCGGCCTCACCCCTGCCTTCCACTCCGGGGATCAAACCATCCGTCGAGTTGGAGTCGGAAAAACTGGTCACGCTCGAGACTGAGGATTCAGTATACACATTCACCTCGGCTGGCGGACTGAAAACAGTGGGGCTGAACCATCACGAAGCCAAGCCCTGCACTAGCACGAACCAAGCGGATGTGATTCAATTGAATCACGGATTGGATTTGCCGATGTTTTCCCTGAACGGCCTCGAGGATTCGGAGTTCAGCATCGATCGCGCTGGAGAACTGGTCACAATGGTTTCCACTAATCAGGCTGGAATCCGGATCACAAAACAATTTGCAACCGGCACCAATTATCTGCTCCATACAAGCATCAAGCTGGAAAATACAGGGAGTGAATCGGTGAAGCTGAACCCCTCAAAGCTGGTGCTCGGCACAGCGATGCCTCTCAGGCCCGATGACACATATCCGGTCTGGGGCACCCAATGGCACAACGGCGAGGACTTGGAGGAGATCGACGAGGGATGGTTTGCCAACCGCACACTGGGCTGCTTCCCGGGCACGCCGCGCGCACAGTTCGTTTCCCCACCTCAAGCCCCGATCAATTGGGTCGGTGTGCACAATCGTTTTTTTGCGATGACCACCATGCCGAAAACACAGCTACCCGGCGCACGGATTCATTCTCTAAAAACAACCAACCACCGATTGCTAAACGACATCCCGACCGAAGGGCAG
>WTHH01000091.1 GCA_011523195.1 Verrucomicrobiales bacterium | reverse complement strand
CACGAAACACAGCCTGTACACCGCTTAGCAGTGTGGTTCGCTTCCCATCTACCGATTTTTCCGAGACCCGAAAATTCTCGATCGTCGTTCCCGCAGGCGCCTGACCAAGCGCCAACGGCATCACCCCGGCTAGGAACACCAACCCGCTTAGCGTTATACGGTGGAACTTTGGCAACACGACTGAGACCATTGTGAAAGCGGCACTCAGGCTTGGAAAGTTTTTCCTGTGCCCCATCTCAAAAAGTTATCCCCGGGGAGGCAGTTGAAATTCATCCGCATGATAGGAACTTCGCACCATCGGCCCGCTAGCCACGTGCATAAAACCCATCTCGCGTGCCGCCTTGCCAAATTCATCAAATTTCTCAGGGGCAATGTAATCCACCACCGGTAGATGACAGAGGCTCGGCTGGAGGTATTGCCCAAGAGTAAGGATGTCGCATCGCACGGCGCGCAGATCTCTCATCGTCTCGAGCAGTTCCTCCTCGGTCTCGCCCAATCCGAGCATGATTCCGGACTTGGTATAAATTCTCCCCTTGCCACGTTCCTTCACCTTTCGCAAAACGGTGAGTGAACGGTCGTATTCAGCACGGGATCGGACTTGCGGAGTTAGACGCCGAACCGTCTCCATGTTGTGATTAAAAATCTCGGGCTTTGCCTCCAACACTTTTTGAAGCGAGTCATCCCTATCGAGAAAATCAGGCACCAATACCTCGATAATAATTCCCGGATTACGACCACGCACCGCCTCAATGGTCTCCTGAAAATGCTTCGCTCCCCCGTCCTTTAAATCATCGCGAGCCACAGCCGTGATGACGACATGCTTTAGCTTCATTCGGAATGTGGCTTCGGCCACCCGAGCAGGTTCATCACCCTCCAACGGCAGCGGCTTAGCCGTGCTGACCGCACAAAAACCGCAGGCTCGCGTGCAACGATCTCCTGCAATCATGAATGTCGCCGTGCCTTTGCTCCAACACTCCCAGTGATTTGGACACTTTGCGCTTTCACAGACCGTGTGCAGGTCCAACTCCTCAAGCAGTCCACGCGTCTGGGTAAAGGCACTGTTGCGGGGAAGTTTCAACCGGAGCCACTCGGGAATCCGTTTTCTCTTCTGAAGGGGAACTGTTTCCGACATCGATGCTATCCTAAAGAATTCCAAAATTGCGCCAGCTCCGTGGCGCCAAAATCGGCCAACACCTCGCCGTCCACTTCGATCACCGGCGCGAAACTCTGATTGGTGAGCCGGAACATTTCATCCCAGGCAGCCCGGTCGGAAGTCACATCGAGCACCTGATATTTGATCTTGTTTCGGTCCAGCCAATCCATCGCCTCCGCACACCATCCGCAAAATGGCTTGATGAAAAGTCGAACCGTCGTGGGTTGATACATACGCTTGGCCAAGGCCGCACTCACTTTGCGCCGAAAGGGCCCGCAGCGCAATCTCACGCTTGGCCAAGCTCGGTAATAATCGTGTCCTCGTGCTCGTAAGCCGGAGCACAACAGCATAGCAGGCGCAACGGCTCATCGCCTGTGTTCCACAATTTATGCGCTTGGCCAGGCGGGATGGCGATGGCATCTCCGGGCCTGACCTCACGTTCCGCTTGGCCAACCCGCATGCGTCCCACGCCATGTGTGATGAAATAAATTTCCTCTGCCTTGGCATGAATATGTTCCATCGTCGATCCGCCGTCCGGGATACTCGCCTCGCCCAAGCTTTGGTTGCGAATACTCGAATTCCGGTGCGCTAGCAATTCACGAATTTCCGATCCGTCCTTGGTTCGAAACGGTTCCGCTTGGTAGAGATTCACGATTTCCATGGCCTTACAGAGTGGGGCCAAGCATCCAAGGCGCGAATTCCTCATCCCCCATGCCAGCGAGTTCGCTCTTGGTTTTTTCTCCGCTAGCCACCGAGATGATTTTCTTGTAAATCCGCCGCCCCACCTGTTCCACGGTTTCAGTACCATCAAGGATTGTCCCGGCGTTGATGTCCATGTCCTCCTCCATCCAATTGAACAACGGAGAATTGGTCGCGACCTTGATGCAGGGAGACGGTTTACATCCATAAACACTACCCCGGCCCGTTGTAAAAACCCCCACATTGCAACCACCGCTCACAAGCCCGGTCATGCTTACGGGATCATTCCCGGGGGTGTCCATGAAACACAATCCCTTGGTTGTGATTTGCTCCGCATAATCGTAAACAGCCGCAAGTGGCGCTTGGCCCGCCTTGGCAACGGCGCCCAGGCTTTTTTCGAAAATCGTCGTCAGCCCTCCGTCCTTGTTTCCCGGGGAAGGATTGTTATCGATAGTTGAACCAAACATTTTTGTGTGTTCCTCCCACCAGCGAATTTGCGAAATTAGTTTTTCGCCAACTTCACGACTTGCCGCGCGACGGGTCAACAAATGTTCAGCACCATATATCTCTGTCGTCTCACCAAAAACCGATGCTGCACCCCGGCGGATCAATTCATCCGACGCCACCCCCAATGCAGGGTTAGCCGAGACGCCGCTATTGGAATCCGATCCTCCACAGTTCATC
>WTHH01000248.1 GCA_011523195.1 Verrucomicrobiales bacterium | reverse complement strand
CGGCTCCCCCTCTCGATCCTCGTCCTGCCCTGGAGCTTCCCCAATGAACATCAGGTCGGCCTCCACGGTTCCCACACCGACGACCACCTGCGTCCGCGTTGCGAGCAGTGACTTGCATTTCGTACAGGCCAAGGCCTCGTCCCGCAGTTGCTCCATTGCGGCCGCCTTGTCCACGGCACTCTGCTCGGGGAGATCGTAAACGGAGGGTTCATCACTCCGGCTTGGCGGTATTGCCACGGGCGCCTGCGCTTGGCCAAGCGCTTGGCCTGTGGCCAGGGCACTCGCCCGAGCTGTCGGCTGGGCCAACGCCCTAAGCAAATCCGGGGAGGCATCGACGTGGCGCACCCCACGCTGTTTAAGCGATTCCAGATGGCCAATCGTGGCATCGAGTAGTTGTCGGTACGCCTCGGACATCGGAGCAAAATAAGTCACCCCTCGAAGAAAGCACAGGCCAAGTTATTCACTTGGCCTGCAGCAAAGATGAATTCTTGAAGAATCGTTTGCCCCCGGTCAGTTATTGCCAGCCGCACGTGCCTTGAGGGCTGCCAAGGGTTGAACCCAGCGATCATAAAACGACGCAATCCCGGCGGTCTCTGCATCGCCTTCGTGAAAGAGGAATGCGTACCGGAAGGAGAGCTTTTCCCCCTTCTTGATGGTCATATCGCCAACCCCCTTCTTCTTGCCCTCAAAGTTGTGAATGCCAAACGGGTTGGCCGCAACCAGCCCATAATCACGTGCGTGCCACCACGTCGGGTGACGAGGGTTATCCGGGTGATCAAAGATCGCCACGCCCACGGTGTGGCCGTCGATTTCACCCCAGTAATCCACCCATTTGGCGCGTTTACCCCAGAGCGCCTTGTCTTTGTGACCGGCACTGTTCACCGCCTTGCCGTTGGCGGTGGTCACGCCCCGCCCGTTGGAGAGGCGCAGGTTGGGATGTGTGCGAATGCCCATCGTGCCCTCCTTGGTGTCGCCAAACTTCACGTCACCCTCAGAGGCATGGATGGTTACGTTGTACGAGACCAGCACTCCTTTTTGTGTCTTAAAAAAGCCTATGGAAGTCTGGTCTGTGCAGATCGTCTTTCCGTCCGGCCCGTTCCAGTTGTTCTTGGTCACAATCGATCCACGCCGCCCGCCTTTGGCCAGCACCACCTCGGTCGGGACAATCTTGCCGGTCTTATCGCCGACATGCCAAAAACTGAAGCCGTTTACCTCGCCATGCGTGAACCAAAGCGAGGCATGATGCACGTGGTCAGTGGCCTCGCCCTCGACTTTTTTGAACGGATAATTACGGGTCATGCCCACCCCATGCGGGCCGATGATCGGGTAAAGAACCGGCTTGTTATAGCCCTTGGTGATGTACTCCGTGAACAGCTTGCCGTCGATCTCAACGCGAAACTTGTCGCCGTCCTTCTTGATCTCAACCGGCCCCTCTTGTGCATTCAACTCCGCTTGGCCAAGTGCCAAGGAAGCCACAACAAACGAAAGTAAGAAACGAGATTTCATCTCGGAAGAAAGTAGATTTGGCAACCGCCCGGGTCAACGGAAATCACAGCAACCCCTCACCCCATCAGAAACCACGCTTGGCAGAGCGTCGCCAGTTTCGTTAACTCGTTGCGTGGCAGGATTACTGCGCTTTATCGGATTGTTCAATGCCGCCGTCTGGATGGGTGGTTCAATCTTCTTTTCATTCTTGGCCGGCTCAGTCTTTTTCAGCCCAGAGGTCATGCGGTTCACCCCTCCGCCCTACAACGGCCTTGTAGCTCAGGCCATGCTCGAGCGTTTCTTCCTGCTGCACTACATCTGCGGCGGCATAGCCATCTTGCACCTATTCGCCGATTGGCTGGAAAAACCAGGCACCTTCCCCAAAAAACCAATCTTCTACGTCGTCGTCCTGCTTGGCCTCGCGCTGCTCGGAGGCAAATGGATTAGCCCAAAACTCACCATCTGGCATCAGCAAAAGTATGAATTTCAGGTCAAGAGCGAAGGTCCACCGCCCATGATCGAACCCAAGGCCTACTCGAACGAAGTGAGACAAGACGCCAAACTCAAGTTCAGCATCTGGCACGGCGTCTCCCAGACCGTGAACCTAATCATGCTCATGATGCTCGTGTGGAGATTCTGGCGGCTTTCCCACCACATCACCGGCCATCCACAAACCTACGTCGAAACCAAGCGCAACCTCTTCTCATCCTAAAGTAGCTAGGGCAAAACTTTAAAAAAGAAACGCAGATTAAAATTGATCCGTGAATTCTTTGTCTTGGTCCCATTTCAACTGGGACAGCCGTTCCTAACTTGATCTTGGTCTAGCGGGATACTGCTACAGTTCAATGGAGTGTCATGCCTGCGAGGCCGTGGTTTGGAGTAACCAACGAAGTTCTCGAAGATGAACTCAGAGACTCAGGGAAAAAGAGAACTTCTGCATGTTTCTGTTAGGACAGTGTCTCTGTGGTTTTTTCACTCTCATTCAACAAGGCAGACTCGCTGGCTCGTCAGTCCACTTGGGCACAAAAAAAGAGGCCGGGCACTGGGCCCGACCTCTGTAGTGTGT
>WTHH01000512.1 GCA_011523195.1 Verrucomicrobiales bacterium | reverse complement strand
ATATTAAGGAACGACTCACGATGATACTCATGGTCTGTCTCATCCAGGATCGGCCGCTTGATAAAACGCTCCACGTCTCGCAAAAGGTCGACGTCATCCTTGCTGCAAAATGTCCACGCGTGCCCTTCAGCCCCGGCCCGGGCGGTGCGGCCAATCCGGTGGACATAGGTTTCCGCCTCAACCGGCAGGTCGTAATTGAAGACATCAGTAATGTCGTCCACGTCGATTCCCCGGGCGGCAATGTCAGTTGCGACCAGCACCTTGACTTTTCCCTTTTTGAACTGCTCCAGCGCACGGGTTCGAGCTGCCTGAGATTTGTTCCCATGAATCGGTTCGGAGGAAATTCCGGCACGTCCCAGCCGATCACAAACGCGGCTCGCCCGGTACTTCATTTTCACGAAGACGATCGCGCGCTTGATTTTCCGCCTGCGAATCATGTCAATCAACAGGTCATCCTTCTTGGCTCGATCCACGTACAACACCCGTTGGTCTATTTTATCGACCGTCGGTTTTTCAGGATCGATCTTTACCTGGACCGGGTTCACCAAAATCTTTCCGGCCAACTCCTCGACCGCCTTGGGCACGGTCGCGGAGAAAAAACCGTTGCGCCGATCCTCCGACAACCGGGCGATCACCTTTTCGATATCCGGGATGAAACCCATGTCGAGCATGCGGTCCGCCTCGTCCAGAATGAATGTCTCGACCTGTGATAAATCCACATGGCCCTGCCCCATCAAATCTAGTAATCGGCCGGGCGTGGCGACGACGATATCGACTCCGCGATCCAGCGCCAGCTCCTGCGGTCGCTGCCCCACACCGCCAAAAATCACCGTATGCGATACGTGCAGAAATCGACCGTACGTCGCAATGCTCTCGCCGATTTGCGCGGCGAGTTCTCGAGTGGGTGCCAAAATCAATGCCCGGGGGCATCCGCTGTCCGGGCGTTTGCGATAGCTGGACAGTTCCTGCAACAGAGGAATCGTAAAAGCCGCCGTCTTGCCGGTTCCCGTTTGTGCGCTGCCAAACAGATCATCACCGGCGACCTGCGGCGGGATGGCCTGAGCCTGAACCGGGGTCGGCATCTCGTAATGTTCCCGGCGCAGCGCGTGCTGGATCTCGGGAATCACAGTGTCGAAAACGCCTTCCATCCGGATCGCCTCCAACGGCTCCCGTTTTTCACGAACTGGCGGTTTCCGCCTACCCTTAAAGCCGCCACCACGACCACCGGAGGTTCTACCGGAACCACCGCGTCGGGGAGATTTCGAACCGCTTGGTCGGTTTTTTTTGCCACTACGCCTGCGGTTGTTTTTATTCGGATTACTCATGAACGAATCCGGCTTGGCCAAGTTGGATTGTATTTCGGCCGCCGGAGAATAGCGAAGAAAGGATCCACAACGCTGCGGATCCAACAAAGCGGCAGGCGAAGTACACCGCCACCACGAGCAAGTCAAGCCAAGCGCTTGGCCAAACGCAGCCCGTCCGCTAGAGCACCCAGCCCTTGCGGTATTCGCGGCGCACCAGTTTGTTCGCTTCCGGCAGGTTGATGACACGCATCTTTTTGGCGTCCCACTCGATCTTCTCGCCGGTGCGCAACGCCACCAAACCAAGCAGCATCGCCTCGGTCATCGGTCCGGCATAATCGAAGTTCGACCAGGCCGGCTGGCCGCCCTTGCAGGCATCAATCCACTCGAGGTAATGGTGCCGATTGAAATCTTTTGGTTTCTCGAACTTCTCCGGCACGTCCTTGTGATCCGCTGCGGTTGCTCCCGAGAGAAATGTCCCCTTGCCCCAATACATCGGGATGTAAAGCGAGTCCTTGCTGCCGATGAGAATGGAGCCGTTGCCGGGCAGCGACTTTTGTCGGGCCAATGCGGGATCCGGTTTTTTGCCGCCATCATACCAGACGACCTTGACCGGCTTACGCTTGCCCTGTTGGGGAAAGTAATAGGTGATGATCGACCACTTGGGCGCAGTCTCCGGGTTGTTGTCGGAAGACTTCGCCTCGAGCGTCTTGGGATTTCGTAGATCGAGCGCCCAGTAGGCAAGGTCGGAGTTGTGGCAACCCATGTCGCCCACCGCGCCGGTGCCAAAGTCCCAAAACCCGCGCCACTTGAATGGATGGTAGGCGGGGTGATACGGCCGCTCCTGCGCCGGCCCAAGCCACAGATCCCAGTCCAGCACCTTCGGCACAGGCGGCGAACCGGCCGGGCGGCCTATGCCCTGCGGCCAGATGGGTCGGTCCGTCCAGATGTGTACCTCCTTCACGTCACCCAGCACACCGGCTTGAATCAACTCAACGTACCGACGCGAGTCCGGGTTGGAATGACCCTGATTGCCCATCTGCGTGGCGACCTTGTGTTTGCGCGCGAGATCAGTTAGCACGCGTGCCTCGAAAACGGAGTGCGTCAGCGGTTTTTGACAGTAGACATGTTTGCCCAGCCGGATAGCCATCGCGGCGTCGGGGGCATGGGTGTGATCCGGGGTGGACACGATCACCGCATCTATGTGCTTGGCTTCCTTTTCCAGCATCTTGCGAAAGTCGGCATACTTCGGCGCCTTGGCGTG
>WTHH01000414.1 GCA_011523195.1 Verrucomicrobiales bacterium | reverse complement strand
TGACTCGTTATGGCTTTGGTTTGGTGATTGTGCCGGTGGCTGTTTTTCTCGCTTGGTTCGGTGGCCGGTTTCGATGGCGTGCGATGTTTTTTTCGCTGCTGGCGTTCCTTTTGGTGAGTACACCTTGGCTGGTTCGGAACCATCACCTCAGCGGTAATTTATTTGGGACATCCGGCTTAGCCTTGTACGCTCAAACGGCAGAATTCCCCGGAGACACGATCGAGCGCACGATGTTTCATGAGCCAAGCGAGCCGACTGCCGATGGTGAAAATGATAAATTCAAGCAGGGCGTGGCCGATGGCGTCGGCTTTTGGAAACTTGCCGACAAACTGAGCCGAAATCTTCGCTACTTGCTTTTGTCGGAGTTGCCTCGTTTTTCGGGAGGCTGGTTTGCGGTGATTTGCCTGATTGGTTTGGTGGTGCCGTTTCGAAATCCACGGCTGCATCGGTTTCGGCTTTTTCTGTTGATGACGCTGGCAGTGTTTGCGCTTGGCCAAGCGCTTGGTCGGACGCATCTCTCCGATGCGGAATCGACTTTGGCTGATTTGTTGCGGCGTCCGCTTGGCCAAGGCGGTTTCGCGGAGATGGCTTCAAACCTTAGCGGTGAAAACCTGCTGGCGATCGTTGGCCCGGTGTCGTTCCTGTTTGGTGCCGGGTTGTTTTTTTCCCTGTTGGATCAGTGGAAGGTGACCTTACCGGAAATGCGACTGGCCGGTGGAGGAGTACTGGTGCTTGCCTCGGCTTTGCCGTTACTTCTTGGGTTCGTATTGGCCAAGCCGTATCCGGTGGCCGACCCGCCGTATCATCCTGCGCGGCTCCAGTATTTGAAATCCATTCCGGCAGGGCACGGTTTTCAGGAATTGAAACGCGACGATCTGATGATGAGCGATTTGCCCTGGGCCGTGGCGTGGTACGGTGGGCAGGACAGCCTTTGGCTGACACGAACGGTGCAGCCGGATTTTTATTCGTTGAATGACGATTTTCGGCCGATACGGGGCTTGTATTTAACCGAAATGACGACAGATCAGCGTTACGTCAGCCGGGTTTTTGCAAAAGATAACGCCTCGAATTGGGAGCGATTTGTGTTGAACATGCAGATAAACGGTGAGTTGCCGGATGGATTTCCTCTTTTGGGGGTGGATGATGAGTTTTTCCCTCAACAATGGCTGTTATTCGCTGTCCCGGAAACCGCACCGTAACATTGTCAAGGCGGAGGTTTTACGACGGATAAAAATACGTAAAAAATCGGTGATTGATGTTGACAGTATCTTTTTTTGAAACGAAGAATGTCTCTCCTTCTGGCCTCAGCGAGTGTCGTTGGCGTCGGAATGGCTTCAATCATCAGCATATGAAAAAGAGAGTGATTATTTTGGGTTTAGCGGCGTTGGGTGTTGCCGGGGCCCAAGCCGCCGATGGAAAACTCTGGGAAGTTAGCGCTTCCCTGAAAGGTTTTTACGATGACAACTACACGACTTCGCCTGATGATCTCGCGGAAGAGAGCTGGGGCATTGAGGTCAGTCCGGGCTTGAGCCTGAGTTACGGTCAGGGCACCGATCTCGAGATCAACGCCGGTTACGCATATGGGCTTCGTTGGTACAACGACCGCGCAGGCGACGATCAGGATCACGGCCATGAGTTGGGACTGAACTTAAACAAGGCGTTTTCAGAGTCATCACGGCTTATACTTTCGGAATCGTTTGTCGTGGCGCAGGAACCTGAAGTGCTTGACCCCAGTCTTTCGTTTCCGCTTCGCACCGAAGGCGACAACATCCGCAACACATTTGAGGCCGGCTACGCACAAGATTTGACTGGAAACTTTGGAGCTGAAATTGGCTATTCAAATTCATTGTTCGATTACGACGAGGATTACCACTCAGCCTTGTTGAATCGCCAATACAACTCTGTGGATTTGGCGGGCACCTACAATCTTGACCGGCTTACGAAATTGCGTTTGGGTTACAAGTTTGCCTCCACTGATTTTGATGGCTCAGATCTGCAGGTGCCCGGCTTGGATTTTTTGGCTGACGCACGCGACAGTTACTCCCACTTTGCCTACGTTGGAGTGAGTCGTTACTTGGATAGCCAGTATGAAGCTCAAGCTCGTGCCGGTGTTCAATACGCTGACTACCACAACGCTGACCTCATGGCGGGTATTATTCCAGACGATGAGACCAGCCCATACGTTGATGCCCGCTTGACTTGGACGTATGCAGAAAGCAGCACGCTGGTGGGCGGCGTCACGCTGATGCGCGGTGCGACCGACTTGCAGGCAGCGGATCAGGAGACCACTGCAGTCTACGCCCAGTTGACGCATCGCTTTACCGACTTGAGTCCCGACCTTTATGGCACGTTGACCGGCCGCTTCCAAAATGGCGAGATCAGCGGTGGTGGTGACAAACTGGATGGCAAGGAGGAGGATTTGCTGCTTCTCGGCGCGAGCCTCTCGTACAACATTACAGAGAGCATCTGGGCGGAAATCTCTTACAACTACGACGAACTTGATTCCGATATTCCGCGCCGCAGCTTCGAGCGCAACTACGTGTCCTTCGGAATCGGGGCACGCTATTAATTTAAGACAAAAACCTTGCACGGGAGGCCAGAAGTGTTTATCTGGCCTCCCTTTTTTTTCGAATTAAGATAAATGGAACCAACCTCCAGAAAAGAGAACTTCTCCGACAAACTTCATATTTTGGATTATTGGCGCATCATCAGGGTGCGTATTGTTACCATACTGCTTGTCTTTCTTCTCACGGCCATCACGACCACCGTGGTGACATTCTTGATCCCTAAGACGTATATGAGCCTCTCCCGAATCGCGGTTGAGAAGGACACATCGGACATCGCACCATTGTTGGGAATGCAGGCGACACAAAGTTCGTTCGACCCCTACTTTATCTCGACTGAGTTCGAAAAAATTCAGTCGCAAAAGGTGCTGGATGAAGTGGTGAAATCCTGTGAGTTGAGGGAAAAGTGGAAGAAGCATTATGGCGGAAAACAGTTAACGGATGTGGAGGCTCGCAAGCATCTGGAGAAGGTGATTGACGTGAGTCAATACCGCAACACGAGCATCATTGAGTTGCGAGCCTACGATCGGGATAAAAACTTGGCACAGCAAATTGCCCAGGCGTTGGCTAAAGAGTACGAAAACTATCGTTCCAGTCTGCAGGAAGAACGTGTGAAGGCAGGCATTGATAAGCTCAGGGAACGGATGGAGAAGACCAACGATGAGATCACCGCGATGCAGGCGAATGTGGACGATCTCAGAGCGAAATTGGGAATTTCCGACGCGGCCGGTGAAGACAGTTATTCCATCGTGGAGCCGGAGATCGTACGGAGATATGAGTCGGAGTTAATTACGGCCAAGGGGCTTTACACGCAACAAGCCACGCTTCTTCAGGGATTGCAGGAGCAAAGTCTCGAGGAACTTCGGGAATCCATAATGACAGCGAACCCTGATGCCCAGTTGGATGCCCTGATCCGTGAATATCAAACCGGTCAGACAACATTGGCTAACAAGAGCATTGATTTGGGGGAAGGTCATCCGACGATCAAAAGTTTGAAGGCGGCAATGGAAAGTCTGAACCAGCAGATCGATAACCGCATTAAGGGTATTCTTGCTGGGCTTGAATTAAGGGTAAATTCATCCCTTGCTCAGGTGAGAGAGTTGCAAAAGTCGGTTGATGACGCGAAGGCCAAAGAGGCCAAGGTGCAGGAGGAGGGTCGAGAATACTTTGATGCCAAGCGTAAACTATCCAACACGACCCGTATGCGAGACACGATTTTGTTCCGCATTATGCAGGAGGAAGTGGATCTGGATCTTCCAAAGACTTCGAGTGTGGAAATCATCGACAGGGCAGACACCCCGTTACGGGCGGTGCGACCAAACGTGCCTTTAAATATCTCCCTTGGCGTGATCGTGGGATTGATTCTTGGCGTTGGCCTAGCCTTCTTCATCGAGTATCTCGACACGAGTGTAAAGACGATTGACGACGTTGAGCGCGCACTCGATGCAGCAGTGCTGGGCGTCATCCCACAAAACGTTGGATCTCTCATGGACGAAGGAGACGAAAGTCCGCACGCTGAGGCGTATCGAGTCTTACGGACAAACATCTTGTTTGCCGGCCGCAAGAGTGAGGATCAAACCACGTTCACCGTGGTAAGTGGTGGCGCAGGTGAAGGCAAGACCACGACCATGTTCAACTTGGCAGTGGTGTTTGCGCAAATGGGAGACCGTATTTTGGTTGTCGACTCCGACCTACGCCGTCCATCGATGCACCGTTATTTTAAGGTGTCGAACACGATCGGGTTAACGAACCTACTGCTAGGGCAAAACACACTCGATGAGGTCATTCAGACTTCGGAGTCCCCAAACCTTCATTTCATCCCCAGCGGCAAGCTGCCCAGCAGTTCCATGGGCGTGTTGAACTCGGCAAAGATGAAGGAATTCGTCGCCGAGATGAAGAGCCGGTACGACTATGTTTTCTTTGATGCCCCGCCGATTATGGGTGTGAGCGATGCATCCGTGTTGGCCAGCGCGGTGGATCTCTGTGTGTTGGTAGTCCAGTACAGAAAGTATCCTCAGTTAATGACACAGCGGGCCAAGGACATGGTGATCAAGGTCGGCGGCAACCTGGTGGGTGTTGTGCTCAATAACATCAACATTTCGCAGGATTCCTACTACTACTACTACAGCGGCTACTACTACGACTACTACTACAAGAGTCGCGAAACCGAAGAGGAACCGGTCGAGGACAAAAAGGATGGCAAGGAAGAAAAACTGATCGCCCAGGCGGATGCCGCCGGCGAGGATGTGAATCCAAAGTATTGATGTCGCATAAGAGATGAGTTTGTTGGTCGGAATGATAAAAGAAAGTTTGGGTCGGGCGACTAGTAAAATAGCGTCATGGAGTTGTTTGCTGTTCGTGGCGATGATGATGTCTGGATGTGTCAACGACGGCCCGCCCACGCCACCCACGCATGACCCCGGAGTAACGATTGACCCCAACGGCGGCGGTGCACCCTCCTCCGATTTGTTGGAGCCGGGGAACACGATCACCATATCCTTTAGTGGATTAAGCACGTTGCCCGTCCCATTCACCTGCCGCATTCGCGAGGATGGCACGATCTCCCCGCCATACCTTGACAAGCAGATCAAGGCGGCCGGCAAGACCATTGGCACGCTCGAGCAGGAACTGGAAAAGGAATACGTTCCAAGGATTTACCGCACGATCAATGTCACCATTCGTACCGCCGACCGGTTTTATTTCGTGGGCGGTGAAGTGCGTCAGCCGAGCCGTCAGCCTTATGTCGGCCGGATCACCGTCACCCAGGCCATTCAGTCGGCTGGTGACTTCACCGACTTCGCCAACCAGCGCAAGGTCCGGGTCATTCGCGCCAACAACAAGGTTCAAATCGTGGACTGTGAGGCGGCGTTGGAGGATCCGACCAAGGACGCACTGATTTATCCCGGTGACCGCATCGTGGTCGACTCCAAGATCTTTTGAAGATTCGCATCGAACGGCTGGACGGGGATGCAACGGAGGAGCAGATAGAGGCGCGCCGTTTTCCCTTCACGCTTGGCCAATCGAATGATTGCCATCACCGCATCGAGGCCAAGGGTGTTTGGCCGCATCATCTCACGCTGGAGGATGCAGGGGAAAAGGGGATCGTCGCCAAGCACCAGGCGGAAGCGACCCTGCTCGTTAACGGAGCGACTGTTGCCAAGAGCGTTCGACTTCAAAATGGGGATGTGATTGAACTCGGTGCGGCCAAGTTTCGGTTTTGGCTGGCACCGCTTGGCCAAGCGGGACAACGCACGGTTGAATTTGCGATCTGGGCGACTCTCGGCATCCTTGCGCTTGGCCAAGTGGGGTTGATCGCTTGGTTGTTGTCTGCTGTTTGATAGATCGCAACACACTTGGCTTCAGTCATTTAGGTGACTTTTTCCGGCGTGTTGAAACGATTGAATAAAAAAACGTAACCTTCATTTTTGACACACCGTACAGTTTATGCGAATATGAGCGGCTGCCCTGCGTTCGCGGGGCATCACCTTGCATCATAAGTTGGAGTGTGTCTCCGCTTGATCAAGTACACGGAATGGCTAAAGCAAAAACCAAGAAAACCGTAGCAAAGAAAACCGCCACAAAAAAGGCACCGGCCAAAAAGGCCACAAAATCCGCGCAATCCAAGGCAGCTGGCGTGAAGAAAAAAACAGCAGCCAAAAAAACAGCAGCCAAACCGGCAGCGAAAAAAAACCCTGCAAAAAAAGCGGTGAAAAAGACCGCAGCCAAGGCGCCTGCCAAGAAGGCAGCCGCCAAGAAAACGGCTGTGACAAAAGCCCCTGCTAAATCGGTAGCCAAACCGGCGGCCAAGAAAGCAGTCAAGAAAACCGCCAAAAAAGCACCGGCCAAGCCGGCAGTTAAAAAGACAACAGCCAAGAAACCTACTCCCAAGGAGACCAAGCCCAAGAATGAGGAGGAAATCAAATCAACGGCTGAGGAGCAGGAGGAGGTCGCCGAAGGCGAAGAGGTGGTGGATACGTCGCCTCAGGAACCTGACTTCACCAAGGACGAGGAGTTTAATCTTCAGGAGAAGATTAAGGAACTCGTACAACTCGCACAGGATCAGGGTCACTTGACGGCGGGCGACATCAACGACGCGTTGCCGCGCGATCTGGTGACCCCGGAAAAACTCGAGGAGATTCTGAAAAAACTGAAGAGCCTCGAGGTGGAGATCGTGGAGCAACTTGATGCTGCCCCGCGACAAAAACCAACGGAGTCTGCAGCAGAAGCAGAGAAAACCCGACTGGATATTCTCGACGACCCCGTACGGATGTACCTCAAGCAGATGGGTCAGGTGCCGCTGCTCACGCGTGAGCAGGAGGTGGAAATCTCCAAGCGAATCGAGGACGCCGAGCTTGAGGTGAAGCGGATTCTCTACGGATTGGGCTTCACCGCGAAGGAGCACATCGCGCTGGCGGAAAAACTGACAGCCGATCCCCCGAAGGAGCGATTCGATCGCGTAACCTTGGACAAGGTGATCGAGACTCGCGACAAGCACCTCAAGACCCTGCACCGCCTCATAAAGAAAGTCCGCGAAGAAGACGGCGAGGTGGACAAGAAATACCTCGCCTGGCGCAAGGCTCCCAAGAGTCGCGCCGAGAAGGTCTTTGGCGAGTTTAACAAACTGAACGACAAGCTGCAGAAGAACTTTGCCAAGTTCCTGTTCAAGCAGAAGGTAATCGAGGAGATGGCACTGGTCGCGGATAACATCCACGACAAAATGCAGCAGAACCTCCGCTCAATTGAGAAGCTCCGCGAGGCGCCGAGTTCATCGCAGGTGGACATGATGCTGCAGGCCGAGGAAGGCAAACTGACTGCGCTCGAGGCGTTCGTCCGCAAGCCGGCCGAGGATTACCTGAACACCTACGAAGAACTTCAGCACTTCGCCCGCAAGGCGCATCAGGCTAAGACCGAGATGATCGAGGCCAACCTGCGTCTCGTGATCTCGATCGCAAAAAAGTACACGAACCGCGGCCTGTCGTTCCTTGACCTGATTCAGGAGGGCAACATGGGCCTTATGAAGGCTGTGGAAAAATTCGAGTACCGTCGCGGTTACAAGTTTTCCACCTACGCCACGTGGTGGATTCGCCAGGCGATTACCCGGTCGATCGCCGACCAGGCCCGGACGATCCGTATCCCGGTGCACATGATCGAGACCATCAACAAGCTGATGCGCGTGCAGAAGCAACTGGTGCAGGAGTACGGCCGCGAGGCCACTCCGGAGGAGATTGCCGAGGAGATGGAGATCGAGGTCGATCGAGTTCGCGCCATCATGAAAATGGCCCAGCAACCGATCTCGCTGCAGGCGCCGGTGGGCGACAGTGAGGACACCAGCTTCGGCGACTTCATCGAGGACAAAAGCGCGGAGAACCCGACAGACATGGCGAGTTACAGCCTGCTCAAGGATCGTCTCGGCGACGTGTTGACTTCGCTGACCGAGCGCGAGCGCAAGGTGCTCGAGCTGCGCTTTGGCCTGTCCGATGGCTACAGCCGCACGCTGGAAGAGGTCGGTAAGCAGTTCAAGGTGACCCGCGAACGTATCCGGCAGATTGAGGCCAAGGCGTTGCGCAAGATGCGTCATCCGACGCGGATTCGCCAACTGTCAGGCTTCCTCGAGCGCGAGGATCTGATGTTGCAATAACAATTCACAAAAAGCCCTTCCGCCGGGAGGGCTTTTTTGTTGTCCCTTGGCCAAGCGAAGTGGAGCCTGCCACCGAGATACCCAGTGCCGATGAGCTGTTTGACCTTCATCAGACAGAGCACGCGGAATTGTTTCGATCGCTTGGCCAAGCGTGGGACGCGGTCCCGCGAATCGCCGGGTACCTTGCGTCAAACCTACGTCCGCAGCGGCTTGGCCAAGCGCTTGGCCAAGTGGAAATGCGCGGTAATGTATTCATCGGTGAAGGTACGGTGATCGAGTCCGGTGCGTTGATTCAGGGGCCGGTCTGGATCGGGCGCAACTGCCGTATCGGTCATGGGGCGACGCTTCGCGACAATGTGATCGTCGGGGACGACTGTGTCGTGGGCCATACGGTGGAAGTCAAAAATTTAATCCTGTTCAACGACTGCGAGGTGCCTCATTTTAATTACGTTGGCGATTCGGTGTTGGGTTATCGCGTGCACCTTGGCGCCGGTGCAAAGCTGTCGAACTACCGACTATTTGGCGGGAATGTAAACGTGCGCTTGGCCAACCAAAAAGTGGACACTGGCTTGGCCAAGCTGGGGGCATTGATCGGCGACCGAACGGAGCTTGGCTGCAACGCGGTGCTTCACCCGGGGACTATCCTTGGCAGGGACTGCCTGCTTTATCCCAACGTGACGTTCGGCGGTGTGTTGCCGGCCCAACGGTTGGTGAAGAACAAAAACGAACTGACTGTCGTGGCCCGGCGGGAGGGGGGCGACGATTAGTTTCGTGGACGAGGAGCAGGGACAGGGGGTGGATTTGATCGAGGAAACGACGAATATGTTTTCCGACAGCGGCCTGTTGTCAAAGGCGAAGAATTTCGAGTTCCGTGCCGAGCAACAGCAAATGGCCGTGGAGGTTGCCGAGGCGCTGAAAAGAAGCCGACACCTGATCGTCGAGGCCGGCACCGGGGTCGGCAAGAGTTTGGCCTACCTGATTCCTGCGATTCTGCACGCGGTCAACCAGAACAAAAAAGCGGTCATATCCACGCACACGATCAACCTGCAGGAGCAGTTGACCGAGAAGGATCTGCCGATGCTCAAGCAAATCCTGCCGGTGGAGTTTTCGTTTACGATGCTGAAGGGGCGGGGTAACTATCTCTGCACCCGGCGTTTGCAGCGCGCGCGCCAGCAGGCGGCCAACCTGTTGTCATCGCCCGAGATGGAGGAGCTAAAGCGTATCACCGACTGGGCGAAGGAGACGACCGACGGGAGCCTGTCAGATTTTGACATCACACCCGACCCGAAAGTATGGGATCTCGTCTGCTCTGAGAGGGGTCTTTGTTCCACGAAACTTTGTGGCCACAATTCCGATTTTTCCACGATTGGCCAGACCTGTTTTTACCAGCGGGCACGCAGCCGGATACTTTCGGCCGATGTGCTGGTGCTCAATCACTCACTTTTCTTCAGCCTTTTGGGCGACGATGGCCGCGAGTATGATGCCCAGAACGAGGATGAGGGTGTATTGTTCAACAATGATTTCGTGATCCTCGACGAGGCGCACAACGTCGGCCACGTGGCGTCGAAGCACATGGGCATGAGCGTGTCGAGCGGGCAGGTGCGCTTCAATCTGCAACGGCTGTGGAATTCCAAGACTGGCAAAGGGCTGCTTGGCCTGTTGCGTTCCGGCAAGGCGACGCGCATGGTCGAGGATGCCGAGGCGGCGATGGAGCAGTTTTTTGGCGAGCTTGAGGTCGCCTGTGACGAACTCAGCGAACAACAGGCCAAGTCGAGAACCTACGGTGCCAACAATAATACGTCGTGGAAGG
>WTHH01000179.1 GCA_011523195.1 Verrucomicrobiales bacterium | reverse complement strand
GGTTTACATGTTCACCCATTCCGGGTTGTCGTACTCACGTTCCTTCGTCAACTCACTCGTCGTCATCCCGACGATTGTTTCGATGGTGATGCTCGTTCTCTCGAACAACCTCGTCACGGCGTTCGGCCTGATGGCAGTGTTCGCGATCGTGCGTTTCCGGAATATTTTGAGGGACACGCTCGACACCTCGTACATTTTGTCGGTCATTGTGGTGGGCATGGCTTGCGGAACGCTTAAGTTTTCCACCGCCATCGCCGGGTGTGGAATGATCTGCCTGATCATGTTCTACATCCGGGTGACCTCATTTGGTACCCGCCATCGTTACGACACGATCTTGAATCTCCACTGGCATCGCCCGACACCGGAGATTAGCGAACTAAACGACATGCTGAAGCGGCACTCACGCCGTTCGCGCTGTGTCAGCGAACGGACCGGGGACGGCTCCACCGGGGTTGATTTCTCCTACCGGTTGCTGCTTCGCGACCCTGCGAGGCTTGAGGATTTGTTGGTGGAACTACGTGAAATGGATGGCGTTTCCCGTGTGACAGGCCTGAAGGCTGAAGAAGAATCGGAGATCTAAGATGAGCGACAAACAACCCATTCCGATTCCGGCAGCGCAGCGGTGGCAGGACTTTCGGCAGATTTTACTCCCTTTAATCGTATTCTCGCTGTGTATACTCGGGCTTGGCCTGCTCTGGTGGAATAAGATCGCGCCTTCGACCGTTGTGGGAGAGGCTCGCTCGGACAACATCGTCATCTCCAGCCCACGTGCCGGTCTGCTGAAGGAGGTTCATGTTGGCCGGTTTGACGAAATCAAGGCCGGCGAACCGATCGCCGAGGTGGACTATTCCACAGACCCGAATTTCGTCGATGCCCAGGTTGAATGGGTGCGCGCCCAGGTGGATTTACTGACGTTAACCATCGATCCGGTGCAACGCGCGCGAACCACGCTGGACTACAATCAACTGCGACTGGACTGGCTAAACGAGCGCACCACATTGGCAGCGCTCAAGATCGAGTTCGAAAACTCCGAGCGCGAATACCAGCGCGTGGCCAAGCTATTCAAGGATCAGCTTGTCTCCGAGTCTGTTTACAACAAGGCCCAAACCGACCGTGACAGCTACAAGGTACGGGTTGAGGAGAAAGCTGGGCTGGTTTCATCGATAGAACAGTCGTTGCGCGAAGCACAGGATAACGACCCCGCAAGTCAACTGGACAAAGTGCGAATCGAAAAACTCGACCAAAGTCTCGCCCGCGTTGAGGAATTGCTCAACCCGATCATCCTTAACTCCCCGATCGATGGCAAAATTGGCAGTATCAGCAAACAGTCTGGCGAGAGCGTGGGTGACGGGGAAACCATCGCCACCATCAGTTCGTCCAAGGTGAAAAAGGTCGTGGGCTATATTCCGCAGCCGATCAACTTTGAACCCAAGGTCGGCGACGAAGTCGAAGTGAGGACGCGTCGACTCCGTGGTAAACAGGTCATCAAGGCCAAGGTCTCCAAGGTCAGCAACCGACTGGAGGCCGTGGGTAGTGGAATCCTCCGTGATCGTGCGGCTTACAAGAAGGTTTTGCCGTTCACGATCGATTTAAAAACGGCTGAAGCGAACGACGGCAAGCCAATCAGCCTGCACCCCGGCGAGCTGGTCGATATCCACTTCGTGAATCAATAGCCGCTTGGCCAAGCGAAATCGCGGCTGGGTCAGATTTGATTTTCCTGGCTACTCTCACCGATCGCCTCGGACAAAAGACCAAGCGTCTTGCCCCTCGAGACCGAGCCAACCAGGCGCATTTCCCGTTCGGAATTTACCACCGGAATCATCTCCATCTCCGATCCCATGATTGTCGGCAGTGCATCCATCAGGCGGGCGTTTGGTGTGAGCATGGTCTCCACCGGCCGCATCAAATCCAGCGCGATCACCGCCCTCAGCTCCTCCCCGGCGTTGAGGTGCGCCTTCACATCCTGCAACGAGATGATGCCTACCAGGCGCTTGTCGCTACTCAGCACCGGCAGATAGTTTCTCGGACTCTTCAAAAAGATATCCGAAATCTCCGGCAGCACGGCGGTCTCCTTGATTGGTGAGGTTGGGCCGACCATCACGTCCCCGATGCACTGATCTGTAGCTGATCCCATCTGCCGACTCTCCTCGTCCAGTATCAATCCACGCCGATAAAGCGGTGCTGTGTACACCGATGCCTTGTGCAGGCTGCGGGAAACCAACGTGGCCACCACACATCCAATCATCAACGGCGGCATCAACTCGTACATTAACGAAATTTCAAAAATCAAAATCATCGCAAACAAGGGAGAACGAGTCGTTGCCGCCAGAACACTTCCCATACCCACAAGCGCAAACGCAGCCGAGGGCGTCTCTTCCGCAAATTCAAAAAAACCAAGCGCTTGGCCAAACGCAGCTCCCAAGCCGGCCCCCAAAAAAAGAGTGGGGGTGAAAACGCCACCAATCGTCCCGGAACCGACAGCGACGACCGTCGTCAAAAACTTGGCCAACAACAATCCTCCGAGTATCACAATCGGAATCTGCCAAGCGGCCAAATCATCCAAAACAGAACCATTGACCAGATCAGAAT
>WTHH01000253.1 GCA_011523195.1 Verrucomicrobiales bacterium | reverse complement strand
GATTTTGAGGAACTGCGCACGGCGCAAGTTGCCAAGATCGGTGAGAACATCCAGTTCTCCCGTGACGCTAAACTGGAAGTCGAGGGCACTGGCTTGATCGCAGCCTACATTCACACCGGCGGCAAAGTCGGCGTGTTGCTGCAGGTGGGCACCGGCAAGGAGGAGACACTGTCCAACGACGACTTCAAGTCGCTCGTGAAGGACATCACCCTCCACATCGCGGCGTCCGCTCCGGTGGCTGTCAACCGCGAGGACGTGGATCCGGAGTTGGTCGCCAAGGAAAAGGCGATCGCCGAGGAACAGGCCCAGGGCAAGCCGCCCCAGGCAGTCGAAAACATCGTCAACGGCAAGGTGAACAAGTTCTACGCGACAAACTGCCTTGTGGAGCAGGGTTTTGTGAAGAATCCAGACGTCAGCATCAAGGATCACATTGCATCGGTGGCTGGCACGCTGGGTGACGAGATCACGGTCGACAAATTCCTCCGCTTTCAGGTGGGCGAGAGTTTTTAGGCTTGGCCAAATGAATTGCGAGGCGGGAACCGACCGGTTCCCGCTTTTTTTATCCCCGCTTGGCCAAGTGAGATTAGCTTGGCCAAGCGCTTCTGAATTGGCTAGCGTGAACCCCCAGACAAGTTGGAGTTTGATCCATGGAAGAAAACAACACGAAAAACCAAGCAGACGCACTGGACAAGGCCTCGGAAAGTGTCGCGCAAAAATTTGAGTCGCTTCGAGACCTATTTACCTCATTGAAGGACAAGTTCATCGGTTGGGGTATCGCAGATTTTTGGGCGGGTGTTTTGGTGAATGTGGTTGGTGCCGTGGTATTGGTGTTTGTCTGCTGGATTGCGTACCTGGTGTCCAAGCGCATCGTGCTCCGCGTGATTCGTTACGCACTAAGTAAGACGGAAAACGATTGGGATAATATCCTGATTGAAAACAAGGTATTCTCCCGTCTGACCAACATCGTACCGGCGATGGTGGTGCATGTGCTCGCACCGGTGTTGTTTGACGGGGTGGACAGCCTTGTCGCGTTCGTTCAGGGAGCATCGAAAGTTTATCTGGTTGTTGCGCTGCTATTCACGCTGAAGGCGGTGCTCGCGAGTGTGCTCGAGATTTACCAGCGGTTCGACATATCGAGGCGCATCCCGATCAAGGGCTTGACCCAGGCGGTGATGCTGGTCGCCTGTTTTATCGGGGGTGTGTTTGTGATCTCGATCGTTATGGGCCGCGAGGTGGGGGCGCTGATGGCTGGGTTGGGTGCGATGTTCATGGGCTTTTTGTTCGTGTTCAAGGATGCAATCATGGGATTCGTGGCTGGCATCCAGATCGCGACCAACGACACGGTGCGGAAGGGTGATTGGATCGAAATGAAAAGCCACGGTATCGACGGCGACGTCATCGATGTCTCACTGACGACGGTCAAGGTGCAGAATTTTGACAAGACAGTGGTGAGTATTCCGGCCTCGAAATTGATCACAGATTCTTGCCGAAACTGGCGAGGGATGAAGGACTCCGGTGGCCGCCGGATAAAACGGCCGATCCGTATCGACATGCGTTCCATTCGCTTCGCTGATGACGCGTTACTAAAAAAATTCCAGCGCTTTGACCTGTTGAAGGGTTATCTCCAGTCAAAACTAGACGAGGTGAACTCGTACAATAAAACGACAAACACAGATCTGTCCGAGTTGGTCAACGGCAGGCGACTGACCAACATCGGAACCTTTCGTGCCTACATTGTCGCTTACCTCAAAAATCATCCCAGCATCAGGCAGGATCGCACCTTTTTGATTCGGCAACTTGAGCCAGGTGACAATGGTCTTCCGATCGAGATTTACATCTTCACGGATACGACTGTTTGGGCGGAGTACGAGGCGATTCAGTCAGATATTTTCGATCACCTTCTAGCGGTGATCCCTGAATTTGAGCTGGCGCCATTCCAGAATTCCACCGGCAAGGAGTCTGTCAGCGGCACGCTCGACGTCACGATGGTGAACAGTTGAGCGGCGCTTGGCCAAGTGCGACTCCGAACTTGCCAGCGCCGGCTCCGCTTGGCCAAGCTCTCCGCGTGCAAACATTGAAAGCGGAATGTGTGTTGGACGCCAAGGCGATCCTCGGTGAAGGCCCCGTGTGGCGGGCGGAAACGCAAGACTTGGCCTGGGTGGACATCGAGAGTGCCAAGGTGAACTGTTTTTCCCCCGTGAGCGGCGAGAACAAAACTTGGGACGTGGAGGAAAAAGTGGGCCTTGCGGTGCCGGCTGAAAACGGGGACTTGATTCTGGGCATGTCCGTTGGCTTGACCCGATTGAATCTCGAGAGTGGCGACGTGTCGCCGATCGTTGATCCCGAAAAAGATCTGCCAAACAACCGTTTTAACGATGGCAAAGTGGATCCCGAGGGACGCCTGTGGGCGGGGACGATGGGCCTCGACGAGGCACCCAACGTCGGCAGCCTTTACCGCCTGAACCGTAATCATTCGGCGGACAAATTGTTCGACCAGGTAAGTATCTCCAACGGCATGGCCTGGTCGGCCGATCACAAATCGTTTTACTACATCGACTCTCCAACGAGGCAGGTTGCTGCGTTTGACTGCTACATGGA
>WTHH01000012.1 GCA_011523195.1 Verrucomicrobiales bacterium | reverse complement strand
GGTCCTAAGGTAGCGAAATTCCTTGTCGGGTAAGTTCCGACCTGCACGAATCGTGCAACGACCGGTCCGCTGTCTCGGAGAGAATCTCGGCGAAGTTGTAATTGCGGTGAAGATGCCGCATACCCGCAGTAGGACGGAAAGACCCTGTACACCTTTACTATAAGCAAGTATTGGCTTCTGATTAGTGATGCGTAGCGTAGGTGGGAGACTTTGAAGTGATGGCTTAGGTTGTCATGGAGTCGAAATGTGAAACACCACTCTTTATTAATTAGGATTCTAACAACGATTTCTCTGAAGCGAGACGTTGAACAGTGCTTGCGGGTTAGTTTGACTGGGGCGGTTTCCTCCCAAAAAGTAACGGAGGAGCACTAAGGTACCTTCAGCATGGTTAGCAACCATGCGTCGAGCGTATGCGTAGAAGGGTGCTTGACTGCGAGACCTACAAGTCGAGCAGGTACGAAAGTAGGTGCAAATGATCCGGTGGTAGAACGTGGAATTGCCATCGCTCAACGGACAAAAGGTACGTCAGGGATAACAGGCTGATCGCGCCCAAGAGTTCATATCGACGGCGCGGTTTGGCACCTCGATGTCGGCTCGTCACATCCTGGGGCTGAAGAAGGTCCCAAGGGTTCGGCTGTTCGCCGATTAAAGTGGCACGCGAGCTGGGTTCAGAACGTCGTGAGACAGTTCGGTCCTTATCCACTGTGGGCGCAGGAAAATTGAGGGGTTTAATCTCCAGTACGAGAGGACCGAGATTAACGTACATATGGTGTGGCAGTTGTTCCATCAGGGGCAGCGCTGCGTAGCTAAGTACGGAAGAGATAAGCGCTGAAAGCATCTAAGTGCCAAGCTCATCCCAAGATGAGTTTTCCCATTCCTTGTGAATGTAAGACCCCCGGTAGACTACCGGGTTGATAGGCCAGAAGTGTAAGTGTGGCAACATATTCAGCTGACTGGTACTAATAGGTCGAGGGCTTGATTACTTTTAATCACTTTAAAAGCGATTGCCCGATATCTCGTGGTAGAGCTACATACAGTTTTCAGAGAACCCGTTCTCTAACAGATTTTTGGTGACCATAAAGCAGTGGCCCGACCCGATCCCATACCGAACTCGGCCGTCAAACGCTGCATTGCCGATGGTAGTGCTTCTATAGGTTGTGCGAGAGTAGGTAGTCGCCAAATTATTTCTTAAAAACCGGAACAATTGTTCCGGTTTTTTTGTGCCCCAGTTTGGTCAACTTAGAGAGCCTCAATGAGGCTGATTGTGGAAAGTCACTTCAGGTGAATCTTGATCTTCACCACCGGCTTATCGATCTTGAACTTGCACGCCTTGAACCCCGGAGGCCCGAGCAATCCCGGCCGCTTCTCATTCGAAAACCCGTAAATCTCCGTCGGCAGCCCTATGAAGTTGAAGTCCATATTGCCGCTCTCATTCTCATCGTGCATTGCGGCCACAGCGTAATCGCCGTAAGGCAGATTCATTGTCTTGATCGTGCAGGTTTTATTCTTCGGCGGCTCCTTCAGGTTTCGAAGCGCTAGGTTTTCCTTCGGGAACTTCTTTTCATCATTGTAAAGCCCGGCTAGCACCTTGCCTTTGTTGTTTTGCAATCCGGAAAACTCGATGATCAGGGCTCCCATCTTGGCCTTGGATGTTGTGGGCTTGGCCTCGTCACCAAGCGCTTGGCCAAGCGCAAACAGCAGCACAAAAAAAACACATCCCGAAATGGACCGAACGAATGACATCGGCGGCAGGGTACGCCGTTGCTTCCGCTTGGCCAAGCGCGTAGACTCCCGCGAACAAACCATGTCGGAAACAAAAAAGAACATCACCATCGGTGTTGGCGAGTGGGGATTTCGCGCTCTCCCGATGCGCGAGCATTTTCAGATCGCCAAAAAGTTCGGCTTCCAGTGGCTCGAATTCGGAATTGGGGGTGACCAAGTGGGCCGATTGTCAGAAGACCCCGATCAAGACGAAATCGACGAGTTTAAGGCAATGGGGACGGACTTCGGAATCAACACGCCGTTCTGTTGCATCGAGAACGATTTCACTTTAGCCGATGCGGACGAACACGCCGCAATGGTCGACAAAGTGAAGTCACAAATTCAAGCGGCAGCCGCCTGTGGCGCGAAGCATGCCCGACTCTTCGCCGGTTTTACCCCGGCAGGAAACGTCACCGGCGAAATATGGGGCCGCATGATCGATGCTTTCGCCCAATGCGATGCGCTCTGCGAAGAGTTGGGATTGTTGATTGGCATTGAGACACACGGTGGCATCGAGTTCAACGACGACGGCTCCGCGACGCACATCAACTCTGTCACCACTGATGCTACTTGCCTTCAGCGGTTACTGACTGATCTTCCGCCAAGGGCTGGTTTCAACTACGACCCCGGCAACATCAAGGCGGTCAATCCGGACGACAAAATGTGTCTGCTTGAGTTGCTCAATGAGCGGATCAACTACTGCCACCTCAAGGACTGGTCACGCCGCGGCCAAGGCTGGGTGGCGGGTGCGATCGGTGACGATGACCTCGACTACCGGCCGATTTTTGAGCAGCTCAAGTTCGAGGGAATCTGCCAGATCGAATATGAGCCGCTCGAG
>WTHH01000097.1 GCA_011523195.1 Verrucomicrobiales bacterium | reverse complement strand
TTGTGATTCTGGTTGTTGCGGGTTCGAGTCCCGTCGGTCACCCCACTTTCCCCCTAGACAAATTCCCTTTTTTAATTCTTTGGTGGCAATAAGTGGCTGGTTCTTCATTCTTCTTTTTTCTGCGCTTTAATTTCTTCATTTGAGTAAGGCGGATTTCGTTTATGAATAAGACGCACATACTCAATCATCCACCAGGTAATTGACTGGGCGGGCAAGGCGGAAAAACTAATGGATGAGGCGGAGTGCTTCCTGAGGGGAGAACAACTGGCGGCGGTGAGAAGGTCACGCTAATCTCGCTGGCTTGCCCCAAATCCTGTTCTGGATTCTTGGGCTTGATCTCAACCTCAACGCGGAATGGAGTAAGCTCGTCACCTGTAGCTACCACGTTGGTTACGATATCCACCTCGTCAGCGTTCAAGGTTTGGCCATTAATTTCAAAGTTATCGAGACTACCCAATTGATCCTGAATACTGGCAAGGTGGGTGTCTGCTTCGTCTGCGGTGAATCCGTCCGTTGTGATATTAATCGATTTGGCTGCACCGGTGTCGTCCACCTTGGCAACCAAGCTTGGGGCCTTCATCGGGGCGACCACATCCATGTCTACGGAGACAGCTGCACCACTGGCGGTTGGGATGGATACGGCAACCGGAACCGCGCTGGCCGAGGCGACGTCTCCCGGGACAAATGCCTCGCCAGTCTTGGATTTGACAACCAGTTTTTTGCCACCGCCTATGGCTTCCTCAACCACGATCACGGCGTCGTCATCACTGATCGTACCACCGCCGATGCTCAACTGCAGGTCGGACGGTTTTAATTGCTGTCCCACGGCCAGCTCGCTGCCGGTGGCGGCGTCCAGATTGAGTTCCAGTCGATCCGGCGCAAACTCGTTACCGGAGCGAATGACTAAGTCACCGAAAAAACTTGGTGTGGGTGAAATGAAATTGGTCGGGGCAATGCGTTGGGTTTCCCAGACGCCCTGACGAAGCGGCACCTTGATCGAAAAACCGGGGAATACCGGGGCATTCGGCGGGGCGGCTGCGGCTGCATCAGCTTTCTCATCATCGCTTGCCTTAAGTTCGCGACCACCGGAGTATTTCTCGCCACTGGCGATCAATACTTCCTTGCCATTGGCTTTGTCGGTGTACTTGACCTTGCCGGTGACCACGATTAGTTCACCCTCGGCATTGATGTCGTAAACCGTTCCTTTGACCTTGGCTACGCCTTTCGGAGTATTGATCACGTAGCTCGAACCCATGGGCAGCTTGCGTACGTTGCCAATGGCGCGGCCACTTTTCAAAATCATCTCGGTCTGGGCGATCGGCTCGATCGGTGACTCCTCGATGTTTAGGCGATTGAAGGTCAATTCAGTGCCGCCGACAAGTCTGAGCATAGAACCATTAAGTCCGAGGAACAGATCGGTGCGGCCTTCAGCGCTGGTCTTGACGGTGGTGCCGGTTTTTAAGAGGGCGCCCACTTGAAGTGGTACCCACTTTTTGCCGTCCACAGTCATCTTGGCTTCGCCGCTGACTGTCTGTACCAAGGCATGCCCCTCCCGGGCGCTGGCTTGTGCCGTGAACATAAGTCCGGCGACCAGTAATCCTGCCGTGAAAGCTACGTTTTTCATAAGTTGTTGTGTTCTAGTGGCCAAAAACGTTTTTAAGCGCCCCGAATCCTAATCCCCCCGTGCACAATGTCAACCGCTGAATAATTTTTTTTCAACATGCTGACTCACTTAAATAAGGCGAATTGATCGTTTTTGAAGTCTTTTTTTTCATTCAGCTCGGAAAAATCGGTAATCGAGCTGCCAAATTTGCCCGTCAGCTTAAAAAAACGGGTTGACGACGTGTTGCTCGGCGACGGTGGTGATGGGGCCATGGCCAGGGCAGAGGATGGTCTCGGCTGAAAGGCTGAGAATCGCCGACTGCACCTTCTCGCGGGCGAGTTGGTAGTGGTTCGGCGCACCGCCCATCGACCCGGCAAAAATCGCATCTCCCACCACCGCCACTTTCGGGGCGAAACCGGGAAAGTTGTCAATAACGTATGTTGCCCCATCGTCGGCGTGGCCGGGGGTTTCACGTGCGGTAATTTGGAGTGTCCCCAACTCGACGACCTGTTCAGGGCGGTTACGCTGGCGTTCCGGCGCGTTGGGTGAACTGGAGTGTAGCTCTACGTCCGGAAATTGTTTCCGCATCGGCGTCAACGCTGCGATGTGATCGTGATGCGTGTGGGTGATGAACAGGTGTTTCAGCGTCAAGCCATGTTCCTGAATTTCCTTCAGGATAGGCTCCGCACTCCAACCGGTGTCGAACAATGCCGCCTCGCGGGTCTCGGCGTCCCAGGCAAGATAGCAGTGCACCTCCATGCCTTCGTTGGTCGTGATCTGCCGTACAGTTTTGTTTTCGGTGAGATCTGCCGCTCGCGGTATCCAGCCGGTGGCGATGGTGGCCAATTTGTCTGCTGCGAGTCCGAGCAGCGCACCGACCTTGTCAAAGTCGGGCAGCTCTTCGAGCATGCCTTCCTTTTCAAAACGGGCGTAGCTGCCGGCGCTGAGCCCGGCGGCTTCGGCGACTTTTTCAGGCTCTACGCCGAGCCCCTTGCGGGC
>WTHH01000296.1 GCA_011523195.1 Verrucomicrobiales bacterium | reverse complement strand
CGGCTCAACCGGCGTGCTGAAGACAGAGATGCTGGAAGAAGGCAAGCCGTGGAAAACCATTGCCGAGGTTAAACGGAAAAATGCCCATGCCGGCTTCCTGGTCGACACCTTCTCAATCAGCAACTTCACGGCCAAGGGCAGTGAATCGAGTCTGCTCGCGACCGGGACGATTGATGAGTTGGCGATCACCACCAGTCGATCAGGGCCAAGTTTCGTGGATGTTCATTTGGATGAGGGTCAATGGCGTGCCCGGGCGTTCGTTGTTGCCCCGGATGACTGGCAGTTGCAGCGTTCGGGCGATCTTCGAGACTGGAAATCGCTGGACGCTGTCCAGAAAACGAGCCAGTTTTTTATGCGATTCACCGACCCTGAACCGGTTGGGCGAAATCAGTTTTACCGCATCATCCGATAGTGTGATGTCAGTCAAAGGAACAAAGTCCGGCAGCGAACAGGGTTTCTCCATGGTGGAATTGCTGGTAATCGTGGCGGTCATCGCAATCGTGATGATGTTGCTCCTACCAGCGTTGCAAAGGGCGAAAAACAAGGGGCTTGATATAGTTTGCATGAGCAATTTAATGCAGTTCGGCAAGGCTGGACATATGTATTGGGGTGACAACGATGGCCGGGCGTTTCCTTATAGAGATGAACAATTGGAAGATGGGGACGTTTACTGGTTTGGTTGGCTGCAGCGAGGGGCCGAAGGGGAGCGTCGTTTTGATACGACGAAGGGCGCTTTGCACCAGTACATCGTTGGCACAGGAGTGGAGGTTTGTCCCCGATTGGATTTTATCAACGACCGATTTAAATTGAAGGCCACAGGGGCGGCTTATGGTTACGGATACAATCTGCATCTAGCCGGTGGCATGAATGGCAGCCCGGTTTTGATTTCGTCGCTCGCGAGTCCGAGTACCACTGCGTTTTTGGCCGATGCCGCACAGGTGAATACGTTTCAAGCTCCCGCCTCAAAGGAGAACCCAATGATCGAGGAGTTTTATTACGTGAACAGCCGGGAGAAAACGGCGCACTTTCGCCACAGCGAAAAAGGGTGCGTCGTGTTCGGGGATGGGAGCGTCTCGCTAAATGTATTCGCCGAGGGATCGATCGACGATCGGATGCCGGACCAGTCGATTGGGCGTCTGCCCTCGGATATGCTGGAAGTGAACCGATCTGCTGAAGCCGATAATTAATCAGCAGTTTCTTTTGAAGCCTCGACTTCATTCGGATTCTCAGCCGGTTTTCCTTCAACTTCTTCAGGAGGTGTTGTGGGCTCGATAATGCGGGTCACCTTGACTTCCTTGGGATTGAAATTTTTCAGGATGGCATCCTCGGGCACGGACACCCGGACGTTGATGTTTGTCTCGTTGATGCCTTCCGGCAAATCGATCGGGTCGACCATGACCTTGATCGCGGCAGGGCTGGTCAGGTCCGGGGCAGGGTCGGCATTTGAAGCTAGTTCCAAAATGACTTCGCTTGGCTCAAGTGAGTAGCGATTCGTATCGTTGGGAGGCTGGAGGATTCGAATCGTGAAACTTTGCGCCACGTTTACCCGGTTGGTGGTAACTTCGGGAGATTCCAGTGGGCCTATGGCGGTGGGAGTCTCCAGCTTGGGCTCAACCAGCGCCTGATCCTTGACGCGCTGCGGATCGTTCGCCTGCTGCCGGCCATTGATGGTGTACCAGATGGCTACAGCGAACAGGACGGACAGTGCCTTCCATACGATATTCCGTGTGAATATGAGTTCCCAAGCCATGTTAGGTTGTGGCCACCTTGGCTTTGGCTTTTTTGCGTCGCTCTTTGAGGGATTTAAACCAGGCGGAAATATTGCGGTTACGGATCGGGGTGACGAAAATGGAGTTCAACGTGCCCCGAAGTTTTTTCAGGGAAATACTCTGGACGAGCTGCCCCTTGTGCGCGGTAGAAATGGCACCGGTCTCCTCGGAGACGATGATCACCAGAGAGTCGGATTCCTCACTCATGCCGATGGCGGCCCGGTGGCGTGTGCCGATGGTTTTGCTGATGTCCTGCCGGCGGGTCAGGGGAAAGATGCACGCTGCACTGAGGATGCGATCCTCCTTGATGATGATGCCGCCATCGTGGATCGCGTTGTTCGGGAAAAAGATAGTCTCGATCATTTCCGGCGTGGCTTCGCAATCGATCGTGATGCCGGACTCTACCACGTCCTGCAGGTGGGTGGATTGCTCAATCGCAACCAGTGCGCCGATTCGGGATTCGCTCAATCGATCCACCGCCTGAATCACGACCTCGATATTTTCCCGTTGCTCACGCAGTGAACCAAAAAAAGTGAGGTTACCCAACCCGGCGAGCAATCGGCGCAGTTCCGGTTGGAAGATGATCAACGCCGCGAAGGCGGACAGGCCAAAGAAATAGTTTAGTAACGACTCGAGTACTTTCAGGTCTAGCACGATGCAGACCAACAGGCCGATCAGCAGGCCGAGGAAGGCGAGGACAATTGGCCAGCCACGTGTGCCCCGAAAGAACGTCAGGGTATAATAGATGGCCACCGAGAGGATTCCGATCTCTGCGATCGGTCGCCAGTATTGCAGCCAGTTGGTTTCCGAACCATCCATCGTTTCATTGCGCCAACGCCTCGGCCATGCGGACTGCCTGAACCGTCTCGGCGACATCGTGGACTCGGATGATTTGTGAGCCTTGGATGGCCGCCCAAGTGGCACAGGCAAGTGAAGCCGGTAGGCGTTCGTCGATCGGTGCTCCCAACAGCCTCTCAATGAAAGACTTCCGGGAAGCACCGACCAACATAGGACGCTCAACCAAGCTAAACTTATTCAAGTCTCTGAGCAACTTTATATTATGTTCGAGGCCTTTGCCGAATCCGATCCCGGGATCCAACGCCACTTGGTCGGTGGTCACGCCGTGACTCGAGAGTAGAGCCAGTCGTTCCCTGAAAAAGTCGCACACCTCACTGGTCACATTCTCGTATTCCGGGTTGGCCTGCATGGTCTGCGGAGTGCCCTGCATGTGCATGCAGACGTAGCCGGCTCCGGTTTCAGCAACGACCTGCCACATCTCTGCATCGGAGCGGTTCGCGGCGATGTCGTTGACAATAGAAGCCCCGGCTGCCAATGCCTCGCGGGCGACGCTTGGCTTTTGGGTGTCAATGGAGAGAACCAATTCCGGTCGCTTGGCCAAGCGCTCAATCACCGGGATGACGCGGTCGAGTTCCTCCTGTTCGGACACCTCCGCAGAGCCGGGGCGGGTGGACTCGCCGCCGATGTCGAGAATCTCCGCCCCCTCACTGGCCAAGCGGAGGGCATGAGCCCCGGCTGCATCGGCATTGAGAAACCGGCCACCGTCGGTGAATGAGTCCGGCGTGGTATTCACGATCCCCATCACGATCGTGGGGCGGGGGAAATTGAACTGATGCTCGCGTGCAATCCAGTGCATGAGCGAGGCTACCGCCGCTTGGCCAAGCGGGCAATCGCAACCGGCTACTTGAGGTCGAACTCCTTCTTGAGGTGATCCTCGAGAATCTTGGCCGTGGGCGGCGGGCCGAAGATCACCTGATTCTTGATGAATGTCTGTGGCATGTTGGAGCTGTTCCAGTTTTTGAAGTTCAACTCGTAAATCTCGATGTTGCGCTGTAGTTGGGTTTGCAGGGTGGCGCTGACAAGCGCTTGGCCAAGCGCCTCTTTGTCAACCAGTTTTTCAGCATGGTTGCGCACGACTTCCAGCGGCTTGGCGGTTTCATGTTCACTGAATAGCCACTGGTCAAAAGCATCGTATTTCTCCGGCGCAACCTGTTGCACCGCGAGGCAGATCTTGGCGTACTCGCAGGCGTTCACGTGGGACGGTGAAGTGCTCTTCAACTGTTTGTTGCACTCTGCGTCGAGTGGCATCGGGACGAGAAAACAGGCGAGGGTGTCCTTGTGGTTTGGCATCACTTGGCGGACGAAACCATGTAGCTTGCGACATAGATGGCAGGTGTAGTCGAACATCAACACGAACCGGTTTGGAGCGTCCCGTTTTCCAATTACAGCGAGTTTCGATGTATCGAGGCTGATGCCGGACCGTGGGATGGGGAATAAATCGGCAGCGGCTGGCTTGGTGGCTGGTGGAGTGTTGGTCACGACTGCCGGTATTGGTGGGGTGTTTGTCTTGAGGACTGCAGGTGGGGCGTTTGTTTGGGCGACCTGCGTTACTTTATTCGTTTGTTTGTAGGTCATTTGCTTGGCCCAGTGATCGTCCGCTGGCATGAGCACCTGGCCTGCGGCAATCAGCGCGACGAGTCCCGCTGCGGCAGCTCCGGCCCCGCCAAGGTTGAGTCGCACGGATAATTTATCCGCGACTGATGTGGCCTGAGTGAGGAACAGGATGGCTGCGATGGAGGCCAGCGCATGGGCGATGCAGCAGTAGGTGCAAAACGACTTGATGGCGACCGCTTGGATGCCAACAAACCATAAAGCTGCCCCAAGTACACCCACCGCACACAGAGTGAGCGTGTTCAGCGACCGCTTGGCTTTCTCGCGGTTGCCTCCCTTAATTCCGAATGTACTGACGAAGAAAAACGTGTATAGCCCGAGGCCGGGGAGGGAAACTGGAATTTTGAGCCACTTGGCCCACTTGCTGTCGAGTACCTTGTCACAGCCGGAGTCGGGGCCGCAGCCGGGAATGGTTTCCGCCTGCGAAAGCGCGGCCAGCGAAAGGTAGGCGGTGATGATCGCTGCGGAGAATAGCAGAACCCGGACGATGTGAATCCAGTTGCTGACTAGTGGAACGGTTTTGCTTGATGGCCCTGCTGGCTGTTTAGCCATGTTAACGGAAGTATTTGTTGAAGGCGTCAATGGTCGCCCTGGCCGCTGTGTCCGAGTCAGGAATCGGAAAGACTTCGGCCGAGGCAAAACCGTCATAGCAGATCTCGCTCAACGCGGCGGCAATCGGGGCGTGATCCATGTGGCCGCGCCCGGCGGCCTGTCGGTTGCTGTCTACAAAATGGACGTGGCCAATCTTGTCACCGCCGTCGCGGATACCCTGCGCGATGCACGGTTCCTCGATGTTCATGTGAAACAGGTCGGCAAGAATCTTGACGTTATCTACATTCAGCGTGCGCAAAAAGTCCGCCGCCTCGCCGATGCGATTGAACAAATTCGTCTCGTAACGGTTGAGCGGCTCGTAGAGCAGCGGAACGTCGTTACCGACGGCGTGGGCGCCCAGTTCGTTGAGACCGGCGCTGAGCCAATTGAGCGCCTGCTCCCTGCTGACATCGCCGCCGTGTCGGCCCTGCATCGAGCCGATAATCGCCGGTGTGCCAAGCGGCCCGGCGAAGTCGATGATGCTCTTGATAAAGTCGACCGCCTTTGACCGGATGTTAGCTTCCGGATTTGTGAGGGAAAGCTGATGCACGACCATGCCGGCACCGGTTCCCATTGCGGCAAACTGAAGATTGTGCTGCGCTAGCAAATCCTGTAACTGCACCTTGTCAACGGCTTCCGGTCCACGCGGGAAGACCTCCACACCGTCGAACCCCAGTTCAGCCGCTTTGGCGCAGCCAGCAGCGAGGTCATCCCAAAAAACAAATGGCCCACCCTTGGCTTCAGGCACCAGTGCAATTGTAACGCTTGATCGAATCATCTCAAAATGGCTGGCGAGAGTCCGGCTTGGCCAAGCGAGTTGCAAGCGTGAACTTTAATGGTTGATGGAAAGATAGAATCGCAGGAAAATTTCTTGTAGCAACTACATATGAAAGCCCTAGATCATGAATGGAGCGTTAAGGGTTGGGCAGCTTTCTTGTCATTTTTTCTAATTAGCACACTTGGCCAAGCGCTCAAATTGCCTTGTCTTCCAAACAAAGCGCAACGACAGTCCGCGCACCATGAAACTTCATCTTTCCGTTGCACTTTTTGGGCTGCTGTTTGCGACAACATTGCGCGCTGCATCCGTAGCGTATACCAAATTTGAGCATGGTCGCGGTTTTTACGAGACGCCATTCGAAGAGACAATTACGACCAAAACCAAGGGTGCGACTTTGGTTTATACATTGGACGGCAGTGACCCTCGCGAGTCGGCCACTGCCCGGAGGGGGACGAATCCGCTCAAGGTAAAGATTGATCCGACAAGCCGGGAGGGGAGGCCTTTATCGCCGGGGGTGATTCTTCGCGTCTACGCCAGGAAGAAGGGAGTGAAACCGTCGAATGTCGATACCGCGACCTACCTGTTCGCGGAACAAGTTCGGGAACAGTCCCATCGTAGTCCGGGGGGCGGATGGCCGGAGGGGAACCGAGCGAATCGGCAGGTCTTGATTTACGGCATGAACCGGGAGGTGCTCGATGAGCCACGCTGGAAGGATCAAATTGTCCCGGCGTTGAAATCCATCCCGACCATGTCGATCGTGGCTCCGCTGGATTCGTGGTTCAATTCGGAGACAGGGCTGTACTCTAATCCACGCGAACAGGGCAAAAATACGGAGATCGCCGGTTCGCTTGAGTTGATTTATCCGGATGGGAAAAAGGGGTTTCAGGCCAACACTGGGATTCGGATCCGCGGTGGATATAGTGCGTCCTCCCGTAACCCGAAACATTCTTATCGATTCTTCTTCCGTAAGCAATACGGCGACGGAAAACTGAGGTATCCGTTGTTCGGAAAAGCCGGGGTGGATGAGTTTGACAAGATCGATCTGCGGACTGCGCAGAACCACTCATGGGCGTTTAAGAACAGCAAACGGAATACGTTTCTCCGCGATATTTTCTGTCGCGATCTGCAGGGCATAAGCGGGCATCACCACACGAAGAGTAACTACTATCACGCGTACATGAACGGCATGTAGTGGGGGCTTTTCATGACGCAGGAACGTGCGGAGGCGCGATTTGGTGCATCCTATTTTGGCGGTGATGCCGCAGACTTTGACGTCATCAAGGCGATGGGTTGGATGAAGCCTACCGAAGTCACTGACTGTAAGGTCGACCTGTTCCGCGAATTGTTCGAAAAGACGCTCGACTGGTCCGGGAGCAACGCCGACTACTTCGCGCTGCTTGGTCGAAAGCCGGATGGATCGCCGGATCCCGATGGCAAGGTATTGGTCGATTCCGACAACCTGATCGACTACATGCTGGGGATTTTCTACACCGGCAGCAATGACGAGGCGGCGGCGTGGGGCGGGCGATCCACCAACAATTTTTTCTGCATGGTCGATCACGACGAACCGTTCGGGTTTCAATTTTTCCGGCACGATGCGGAGCACTCGATGGATGTTGGCTGGGAGGATCGTACGGCCCCGGCCACCGATGCGAAGTTTCGTCGGTTAGAATGGTTCAACGGGCAAACGCTCCACGAACGTCTTTCAAAAAACGAAGAGTATCGACTTCTGTTTGCGGACCACGTTCACCGCGACCTATTTAACAATGGTTCCATGACTCCGGGAAACTCGGTTAAGCAAATGGCGCGTCGCGTCGCTGAGGTGGAGCGGGCGATCCCGGCGGAGGCGGCACGTTGGGGAAACACCAGCAATGAATCCCCGACGCAGTGGCGTCGCAACGCGGACTACATTCTCAAGTACTGGCTTCCAGCCCGTCGTTACAAGGTTGTGCGGCAACTTCAGCGTCGTGGTCTGTATCCCGAGTTACCGGCGCCGGTACTAGTTTTCGGGGGCGAAACGATTGTGGATCGAGTGTGGGAGGCACCAGCCGATGCCTCGGTCATTGTTCAGTTACCGGCTGGTGCCAAGGGGGAGGTTTATGTCACACAGGATGGGAGTGATCCCCGGGGAATCGGCGGGGGTATTTCGGATACTGCTTATGAAGTTGAACTTGGAAATCCGTTGAATGTGGCCGGGGACGTGTTGAAAACACGAACCAAAAATAGGGAGGATTGGAGCGCGTTGCGTGAATTGTATTTTGTCCGGCCGATTGCCGGGTCAGCGCTTGAGATTTCTGAGATTCAATACCACGCCAACGGCCACAAAAAAGAGGGCCGAAACGTGGCGGCCGAGCGGTTTGAGTTTGTCGAGATCAGGAACCCCGGCAAAGAGGCTGTGGCTCTCACCGGGGTCGCGTTGACTCGAGGAGTGTATTTTCAGTTTCCAGACGGGGCGATAGTGGTGCCGGGAGGGCACACGGTGGTGGCCGCTGATCCGAAGGCGTTCAAATCACGCTACGGCTTCAAGCCGACGGGCAAGTACATCCGCTCACTCAGCAACAACGGCGAAACGGTGACCCTTTCCGACGCGCTTGGAAATGAAATCGACTCGGTGACGTTCAAAGACAAGGCGCCTTGGCCAAGCGAGGCGGATGGCAGTGGTCGCTCCCTCTCCCGAGTCGATTCGACAAACGGCGGTGATGGCAATGATCCCGAAAATTGGAAAGCCTCTCGCGAGAAGGGCGGCACACCCGGCCGCAAAAACGCCCTCTAAGCCAAGCGCTTGGCAAAGCGCAGCCGGTTACTTTAGATGTCGATCGGCGAAATCGAGGTACTGGGCCCAGTCGTAGGCGGTGACTGCATGCTCGCCGGTGCGGAGATGGTAGCCGATGTAAGCGCCCACCGGTTTTTCCGGCTTGGGTTGCTCGGTGGCTTCGACGCCTTTTAATTCGAACAATCCGTATACCGGGCCGGCGTGAAGGCCGGAGAGGAATTCGCCTTTCGGGTCGGCCCATTCGTCGCCGGTGGCGCTGGCGATGTAGACCGGGCGCGGGGCGGAAAGGGCGACGAGCATATGCTGATCCACCGGCAGGTCGTTGATTCGGTCGTTATACTTGGTGAAGTTGTCGCAGAACCAGTGGGGGAAACTGGTGTTGATGCGTTTCACGGTTTCCCCAAACTCGCGCCGGCTTAGCGCTGCGCCGCCGCAGCCGGAGTTATTGGAGATGGCCATGGCAAATCGCTCGTCTTCAGCGGCGGCCCAGAGCGCGGTTTTGCCGAGGCGCGAATGCCCCATGACGGCGACTTTTTTGGCGTTAATTTCACTGTCGGTCTCGAGGTAATCGAGGCAGCGGCTTAACCCCCAAGCCCAAGTGGCGATGCTGCCCCATTCATTGGGCTTAGGTTTCGGGTAAAGCCGGTGGACGCCGTTGGAGAAACCGTCATCGTAATCGGGGTCGATATCGCCGTAGTAGATCGTCGCGAGTGCGTAACCGCGGCTGAGGATTTGTTTTAGCGCGTTGTCGCCCGGCTTGTCGGAGAAGCCCTCTTCGACATTGCCGCCGGCGATCGACTTGGTGTTGCCACGGTTCGATTCCTTCGGCCGGTTGTCGGTGATGCCGTGACGCCGGGTGTTTCGCACCCATGATTTGGAGATGGAGATCGCGGGGTCCGGGTGAATGAGGTGATTGCCGTCGAAGTTGATCACCAGAAAAGCGGGCACCGGGCCGTCGGTGTTTTTTGGAATGTAAATTAGCAGGTGCGCCTCCGGGGTTTCCTCTTTCCGGGCGAAGGTGATGAGTACTTCACGGCGAATGGCCTTGCCGTTGAGTGCGGTGTCGTCGTTTTGGGTGACCTTGAATTTTAACCCTTCAGGCCGTCCCGGAGCATGGCCGTAAACGTGTTCACGGAACAGGCCAAGCACCTCGGGGCGCCGCTTTTCAATCCAGTCGCTGGCAGTCTTCACCGGCGAGCCGTCCTGCATCTTAATCGGATCGGGCAGGGTGTGCTGCGGCACCTTGGATTCGTCGTAATTGGCGGCGGGGAGTTGGGTGTCGGACATGATCAGGAGCGCGAGGCCAAGCGCGATGGCCGCGTTGCGGAGTGTCGGCATGGCGTCATCAAAGCCAAGCGGCGCCCGTGTTGCAAGACCGGAGTCGGGCCGGGCTTGTGTCGCCTGGCCAAGTGCGGCAGTGTTTTGGCATGAACTTTTCCAGATTGGCCGCTTTAGTGGGGTGTGTCGCAGCGCTTGGCCAAGCGCTCGCACAGGACTCACGCCAAAAGAGATCCACGCGAGATTGGAGCGGATTCAAGATCACGAAAGACATCGCCTATGCGGGGACGGATCATGACCGGCAGAGGCTGGACATGGCCATGCCTCTGAAACGCAGGAACGACAAGCCGCTGCCGGTGATCGCCTACATTCACGGAGGGGCGTGGCGTGCCGGAAGAAAGGACGGCGGGCTGAACCGTCTGCACGGGTATTTAAAAACCGGCCAGTACGCGGGGGTGACGGACGGGTATCGCCTGAGCCAGCCCCCCACGTG
>WTHH01000006.1 GCA_011523195.1 Verrucomicrobiales bacterium | reverse complement strand
TTTGGCCACGCGCGGGTTGCGGTTGGGGTGCAGCAGGCAGGCCTCGGTCGTGAGTAGGTCGCCCGCATCGTTCACGTCGATGCTGCCTCCCTCGAGGATCATCCCCGGCTCGAACAGCGGCAGGCCAAGCGCGTCCGCCACCTGCACCGGGATCGCATCGTCGAGGTCGAACGGCGGGTACTTGCCGCCCCACGCGTTGTAGCCCCAGTTGACGATGGCGTGGTCGCCCCCGGGGCGGGTGACGAACAGCGGCCCGTGATCGCGGCACCACGGTTCGTACGCTCGGAAGGGATGAAACTCCACGGCCGCCATCGGCACTCCCTCGGCCTCGAGCGCGCGCTTGGCCAAGCGCTCCAGTTTGGCGTCCCAAATGTTGATGTGCACGGCCTCGCCCTCGGCAATCAGTCGCACGAGCTTGGCCAGCACCGGCGGCACGACCTCATAGCGCCCGGGAAAACTGATGCCATCCGGCCTTGGCCAAGTGAGCCAGGTGGCGGCGTGCGGTTCCCACTCGGCCGGCATCCGGTAGCCAAGCGCGGCCGGTGTGGCGGAATCGGGATGGAGTGAGTTGGTGCCCAAGTCAGGTCAGCGGTTGTCCAACAGCCGCCGTCATCAGTCGATACCATTCTTCGCGGGGCAAATCGAGGTCGACCGCTCTGGCGGCATCGTGGATGTGCTCCGGGTTGGTGCTGCCGATGATTGGCACAATGCCGGCCGGGTGACGTAACAGCCACGCCAGCGCCACAACAGTCGGGCTGCATTCCTCCACCTTGGCCACGAGGTGCAGTGCGTCGCGGATCGTCTGCTCCTGCGTATGGTTCGGGTTGCGGAGGGACAACGGGTACTCGCTGCCGAGCTTGCCCTGCGCGAGCGGGCTCCACGCCAGCGGTGTGATCTTTTGCCGTTGATACTAGCCGAGCGAGCCGTCCTCGAGTGCGTCGTAGTGAATCAGGCTGATTTCGACCTGGTTGCAGTGCAGCTTCATCGGGCAGGCCGCCTAGAGGTGGTCGAGTTGATCCACGCTGAAATTGCTCACCCCAAACTCTCGCACCTTGCCGGCCTGCGTTAGCGACTCAAATGCCAACGCTATCTTGTCCTGTTCCATCAGGTAATCCGGCCGGTGCAACTGGTAGAGGTCGATGTAGTCCAGACCCATCCGCTTGAGCGACGCGTCGCAGGAGCGGGTGATGTGTTCCTTTGAAAGATCGTACCGGTGGGGGGCGTCCTTGTCCGGGTCGCCCTTTTCGCGGATGCCGCACTTGGTGGCGATCACGATCCGGTCGCGCATCCCGGAGACTTCCTTGAGCGTCCGGCCTAACACCTCCTCGACCAGCCCGTCGCTGTCCACGTCTGACAGGTCGAACAGCGTGTAGCCGGCATCGAATGCGGCCTTGATCGACTCGTGGCTTTTTTTATCGTGCTCTTCGTCAATCGGGGGATTGTGGATCACCCCCGTCACTCTCCAGCAACCGTATGCCAAGCGGCTGCACTCCAATCCGGATTCTCCCAAGGTGATGGTCTTCATGGCTGCTGAGAGAAACGTTACTACACCCCAGCCAAGCCGACAAAGAAAACCGGCCACCAGCCGGCGTTCTCTGCGTTTAAGTAATGAAAACTATTCCACGAACTCCAGATCGGGGAGTGACGGCACGACGCCCATCTCGTGGCCGCGCCGGAGGAATCGCCGGATCGACTCGCGGCCGGCGTCGCCGTAGTCGAGCGTCCAGTCGTTCACGTACATGCCCACGAATTTATCCGCGAGGTCGATGCCCATGTCGCGCGCGTATTGCAGCGAGTGCTCCACCGCCTCGGCCCGGTTGTCGAGGCTGAACCGGATGCTCCGCTCGAGTACGTCCGAGACGACCTTGCGCTCGCCGGCCTCAATGCGCTTGTGGATGACGTTCCCGCCGAGCGGCAGCGGCAGCCCATCGTTCTCGCGGCCCCACCAAACGCCGAGGTCTTCGCAGCAGACGAGCCCCTCATTCTTGAAGGTCAACTGCCCCTCGTGGATGATTAACCCCACGTCGGCATGGCCTTCGTTCACGGTATTGAAAATCTCGTCGAACGGCACGACGGTGTAGTCGAGTTGCTCACCTTTTTTGCCTAGCCAAAGTTGCAGCGCGAGGAACGCGCTCGTCATCGTGCCTGGCACGGCGATCCGCAGTGAAGCTATTGACTCCCTCGAGAACGCCTCGCGCGCCACGAGCATCGGGCCGTAGCCGTCGCCCATACTCGCGCCGCTGGGCAGCAGGGCGTACTGGTCGCACACATGCGCGTAGGCGTGGATGCTAATCGCCGAGATGTCCAGCTCGCCGCGGCTGGCCCGCTCGTTCAGCGTCTGGATGTCCTGCAGGATGTGCTCAAAATCGTAGCCGCCGTCATCGACCAATCCTTTGGCCAGGCCGTAAAACATGAACGCATCGTCCGGATCCGGCGAGTGCCCCAATGTGAGTTTCGTTTTCTCCACTCCGGGGATGGTAGGCGCAAGGGCACGATTTGTCACGCTGCGCTTGACCGGCCGGCTCACAGTTTTCGTGGAAATAATCCTTTAAACAAAACAATATCAAGGGTACTTTTGTCGCCCTCAGCCATGGCTGCCGAAGTTTTC
>WTHH01000352.1 GCA_011523195.1 Verrucomicrobiales bacterium | reverse complement strand
GCCCCCGCCTCGTCGAGCTTGGCCGGCTTGGCCAAGCGCGCCTGTTGCAGTGAGGCCCGGGCAGCCTGATTCGTCTCGGCCTCCTCGACGGGGCCAAGCATGACCGCGCGGCCGGACAGGTCGGCCAGCCGTTTGGCCGGATCATTCGTGCGAACAATGAACGCGCCGCGCTGTGTCGTGCCTCCAGTGCGGTCGGTGAGATCGGCGAGCGGCGAGACCTGCAGCTTTAGCCGCCCGGCGTCGAAGCGAACCATGGCATCCTTGCCGATGATGAAGTCCGGCTTGGCCTTCATGCGGCGCAGCGCAAGGTCGAGACTTTCCTCGAAAGTCAGCTTGAACGGCCGGCCAAGCGCCTGGCCAAGGTGATCGGCGAGCTGGTCATACCGGCGCTGGCCAACGCCCTCCACGCAGGAGCAGGACAGCGGCAGCGCCAACGGATCCATCACCACCACCTGCACCGGCTTTTCGGCGGCCTGGCCAATCGTGAGCGCGAGGAATAATCCGGCGTAGCGAGTCACTTTTTCTTCGGCGCAAGCACGCGGATGAGATTGGCGCGGACGTCCATCACGTACACGCGGCTGGCGTCCCTGTTGACCTCGATCGGGATGTAGCAGGTTTGGGCGGCGAGTTTGCTGCCGCGATCGAACTCGGTCGTGTCCACGTAGCCGACCACGCCGAGGAACTTGCCATCGGGAGTGTAGGTCTTGATGCGGCCCACGCCGGACTCGGCGGTGTAAAGGACGTTGCCCGGGCCGATGTCAATGTTCACCGGGTTGCAACACGCGGCAAAGCCCTCGATGCCGGTGCGGTCGCGCTTGCCCCAGCGGCCGATCTGGTTACCGTCGAGATCAAAACGGTTGACCCGATGCCGTGAATTCTCGGCAATAAGCAGTTCTCCATTCATCACCTGCATGTCAATGTGGCTACAGCAGCCGTACTGTTGCTCGATGATTTTTTTTGCGCCAGTGAGATCGCGGTTAAAACGCCAAATATCCTCCGTGGCGCGCATGCTGTTGCCGGTGCCGACCGCGAGAAATACGTGCTTGTCGCTGACGAACAGGCCGGCCGCAAGCGACTTCGAGTCGCTGATCTTGTCAAAGTCCGCCATCGCAAGCCTTTTGCCTTCCCGATCGTACGAGGCGATTTTGCCATGCCCCGCGACGTACACCGTGCCGTCTCGGCAGGCGTGGATCATCTTGGGATGCGGCCCGTCGTCCGGCATCGGCCACTCGGCCTTGACGGAGCCATCCGAGCTAATCACACGGATGGCATAAGTATGCTTAAACAAGTCGTCAACCGAGAGCGGCCCACGGTTGCCACGGCGTTCCGGGCGGTCGCCGCCGCCTTCACCGCCTCGACCCGATCTATCCCGGCCACGGTCGCCGCCGCGCTCGCGTCTACCGGGTCGGCGATTGCGGAATTCCCGGCGAATCTCCTCCGGCAATACGCTCATGATCTTCCGGCGATCCTCGTATTCCATGTCGCGGATAGCGTCAAATAACTGCCGCGGCTCCACCTCCCGTGCGAGTTCAACAACTTCCGCCTCGGTGCCGAACTCCAGAATCCTCTCGACCTCCGCCTGCGGTTTGCTCTCGCGTTCCGCACGCCCATCGGGTCGGCGTTCGCGGCTGCCGCTTGTTCGCAAGGGTCGCACCTCGTCGCCGTTCAACTTGCCGTCCCCGTCCTTGTCGAGCTTTGCCAGGGCAACCTCGGCCTTCTCGATTTCCTCCGCTGAAATCTCGCCGTCCTTGTCTTCATCCAGCGCGATGATCACAGGCAATCTCTGCAATAAGTCGCCAGGGCGGCGTTCACTACCGCCTCCCCCCGAACGCCGGTCACGCCGGCTTGGCTCGTCGTCACTGCTCGGCTGCGCGAACTCCATCTTGCCCTCCCCCCATGAAATGCCAACGAGCAGGTCATCCTCATGGGTCAAGGCGATGGTCTTGATGGTGATCGGATGCCCGCTGGCATGTTTGCTGAATTCAATCGGCTTGATCTCAGCGTGCGTGCCTTCCAGGGCAGCCTCCTCCTGCGCTTGGCCAAGTGCAACGCCCAGACCAAGCGCGGCGACCCACGCGTATCGTTTCATCGGAAGATTCACGCGAGGTCGAACAAACGGAAGGCGGCGGTGGTATGATCAAGCGCGACGACCTGCCGGTCGAGCAGCGCAACCTCGATGCCGCCGTTTTGGCAGGCAACCAACTCGGCGTCCGTGTCCACCCGCTCATGTTCGGTTGTGTCGAATGCCTCCGGCTCGGCGATCACGGTTTGGAATTTTCCGTCCCTGTCAAAAAGTTTGATGCGCGGTTGGCCTCGCTCGGCGGTCACAAACTCGCCGCTTTCGGTTACCGCCACACTCACCGGGTTGCAGCAGCCAGTAAAGCCGTCGAGGCCGCGGGTGCGTTTACCCCAGCGCGACTTCAACTCGCCATCAGCATCGTACCGCTCAACCCGGTGCCGCCCGGGATGCGCCACGAACAGCGAGTCGCCGGCCCACGTGATCGGAAAAAACGACTTCGGCACGGCAAACCGGCCACCCTTGCCACCGGCCAACGGCTCGAGTACTACGCCGCTGCTGTCGATGTGCCAGATGGCACTGCTGCCACCGTCGACTGCAT
>WTHH01000113.1 GCA_011523195.1 Verrucomicrobiales bacterium | reverse complement strand
GGTGAGTGCCTCGGGAACTGAGTAGGCCTGTGCGATGAACACAGCAGCGACCGCCTGATAGAGTGCGGTGCCATCCATGTTGATTGTGGCGCCAAGTGGGAGCACGAACGAGGTGGTCTCCTTCGAGGTCCCCAGTTTTTCGCGGCACTGTCGCATGGTGACCGGTAGGGTGGCGCCACTGGAACTGGTGGAAAACGCCAGCAACTGTGCTGGGGCGATCGCCTTGAAAAAAGCACCGACCTTCACCGGGGTGAGAAGTTTTAGCAGCCCGATGTACACGATGCCGATGTGCAGTAACAAGCCGATCACCACGGCGAGGCAGTAAAAGCCAAGTGCACCAAGAATTTCACCGACTTGACTGAGATCGGTATTACCGTCGGCATCAACAGCCAGTGCCGTGATTGTCTTGGTGATCAGCGCGAACACTCCGAGCGGCGCCATGAGCATGATCATGTTCACCAGCTTGATGACCACGGCCTGAAGCCCTTCGAACAGCGAGAGTACCGGTCTGCGTTGTTCCTGGTTGACCTGAACCAGCGCGACGCCGATGAGCAGGGAGACGAACACCAGCTGAAGCATATTGCTGTTGCTCGAGGCGGAGCCGAAAAAATTGTCCGGCACCATGTCGATCAGTGGTTGGAGTGGGCCGCGCTTATCCACCTCAACCGCAGTTTCCGTTTTACTTGTGGCCGTGGATTGGTGTTGGGCCTTAAGCGCTTCCCGGGTTTTCTCGGGTAGTCGTTCACCCGGGTTGATAACGTTGACGACCAGCAGTCCGATAGTCACAGCGACTGCTGTCGTTGCTATATATAGCCCGATGGTTTTGCTGCCCATGCGGGACAGTTTTTTGAAATCGGAAAGCGAAGCCACGCCGGCGACCAGCGAGGTGAGCACGAGCGGTACGGCGATCAACTTGAGCAGGTTCATGAAGATATCGCCAAATGGCACGATCCAGTCGTTTGCGAATTCGCTCCATTGAAATTTCGCGGCGATGATGCCGAAGATTAGTCCGAGCACCATCCCGAGGATGATCTGCCAGTGAAGTTGACGATACCATTTCATGATCCAAAGGGGCACAGAGTAGGGAGGAAGCCGGGTGGCGAGAAGAAAAGATTACGCTTCGTCGCTTGGCTTGGTCGGCTGCGAATCAAGTCGTTTTTCGAGTTCGCGGACGCGCTTGGCCAAGTCGGGCAGTTTCTTGACGGCAACGATCTGGCGCTTGGCCTCCGAGGCGGGGATGGCTGGGTAGCCCATGTATTGTTGGTTGCCCTCGATATCGTTGATGACACCTGACTTGGCGGCGACAACGCTCTTAGTGCCAATTTTCAAGTGCCCCGCCACGCCGGCCTGGCCGGCGAGGATTGAGTACGCCCCGATTTTGCTGCTCCCGCCGATTCCATTTTGTGCAATGATGATGCAATGCTTGCCAATGATCACGTTGTGACCAATCTGGACGAGATTGTCGATTTTCGTGCCACGGCCGATCTTAGTGTCGTCCAGGGCGCCCCGGTCAACCGTCCAATTGGCCCCGATTTCGACGTCGTCCTCGATGATCACTCCCCCGATCTGCGGAATCTTGCGGTGGTGAGCCTGATCAAAAACGTAGCCGAACCCGTCCGAGCCGATTACTGTGCCGGAGTGAATGCGGACGCGCTTGGCCAAGCGGCATCCGTGGTAGACGCTGACGTTTGGAAAAAGGTGGCACGCTTGGCCAACCGCGGAATTGTCCCCGATCGTGCAGTGCGGCTCGAGAATGGCGTCATCCTCGATTGTGACGTTTTCCCCGATTACACAATTAGGGCCTATGTGGGCAGTCTCGGCGATGTTGGCCGAGTCGGCGACTACCGCGCTTGGGTGAAATCCTGGAGTAAATTGTTTCTCGGGAAAGAAAAGTGGCAACACTTGGGCGAATGCAATCCGGGCATCTTTGACTTGAATCACTGTCTTGGATGCCGACTGGAATTCAGCCGGCGCAAGGATGGCACTCGCTTGGCTTTGCTCGGCCAAGCGAAAGAATTTTTCATTCTCGGCGAACGTCAAATCCCCGGTCGTAGCGGCCTCGGCTTTTGCGAAACCGGTAAGTTTGGTTGCTCCATCGCCAAGGATGTTCCCGTCTACCTTTTGGGCTATTTCGTTGGCGGTGAGATTCATGCTTTAGCCGATGTTTCGCTCCTTTTTGATAGCGTTGTTTTCGCCAAGGACGATGACGCGGGGCTTGTGGTTGGGGCCGGATTTTTCATCGAACAGGCCGAAGGTCATGATAGTCAACCGGTCACCCGCCTGCCCAAGGTGAGCAGTGGCTCCATTGAGGATCACCTCGCGGCTACCCCGTTTGCCGGGGATGGCGTAGGTCTCGAAGCGATTGCCGTTGGCGAGGTTGCCGCAAATAACACGTTCGTAAGGGAGAAGGTGCACCTTGTCCATCAAGTCGGGATCGATGGTGAGACTACCCTCGTACTCTACGTTTGCATCGGTTACCAGCGCGCGATGAATTTTTGATCTGAGCAGATGAATTTGCATGGATAAACAACGGCATCAAACCGCTTAGCTGACCGCTCTCCCAGGTTGGTTTTCTTTCAATGAAACCGTGAAGTGGTCTCGATCGCCCTCCTTCGAGAAGG
>WTHH01000242.1 GCA_011523195.1 Verrucomicrobiales bacterium | reverse complement strand
GATCAAGGCAGTCATCTGGCAGGAGAGTCGCTTCGACGAAAAGGCGGTGGGCCAGGCCGGCGAGATCGGGCTCATGCAGTTGATGGAACTGGCCGCGTTCGAGTGGGCCGACGAACACGAAGTGCACGACTTCGAGCATGCACACGTTTTCGATCCGCGCACCAACATCCTAGCCGGGACGTACTATTTGAAAACGCGGCTGGCGAGGTATCCGCGTGCTGACGATCCCCTGCCCTATGCGCTGGCCGATTACAACGCTGGGCGCGCCCACGTCCTGCGCTGGGCCAAGGAAGCCGCACGCACCAATAGTGCGTTGTTCCTGCAAAACATGGACTACCCCGGAACGCGCCGCTACATCGATCAGGTCACCCAGCGGCGCGACCATTACCGGTAGACAGCAGAATCACTCGTCGCCGTAATCGGCGTCGAAATTGTAGATGTCCCACTTCATCTGCCACGAGCCGCCCGGCTGCTTTTCGCTGAGAATCATGTACTTGTAGGTTTTTGTTACCCGCTCACCAGCCGGTGTCTCCTCGATGTTTTTGCCGGTGCCCCGAAAGGCCGCCATGTTGCCAAACGTGATCACCTCCGAGATAGGTTCAGCCATCTCAATAATTTTGTTGGTGCGACCCTTGAAATACTCTTGATAGCCGGCCAACACCACGTCGCGCCCGACCTCCATCGGCAACTCCGCCTGCATGTAAATCGTGTCTTCGGTGTAGAGCTTCGCGCAGTCCTCGGCATCGCCTGCGGTGAACGCTTTCACAAATGAGTCGATCAGTTTCTTTTGCCCGTCATAAACCGGCCCTTCGTCGACGACCACGCCGTATGGCTCCGAGCCGGCCGCAACAAAACTAAACCCAACAACCACACCCAGCACAAACGCAGCCACGGTAAACAGATGATTTTTCATTTTTGTAAAAAAGTGAAAGGCGACTTTCGGCAAGCACAGCAAAACCGTCAAAGTAAAACCCGCTACGCTTAAATAACTTCCAGCATCAGGGGTTTGCTTCCACTCCCGAGTCGGTTAAATTGCGTTCGTGCTGGTTGATTTCACCAAGATGAACGGGGCCGGGAACGATTTCGTGATGATCGACAATCGCAAACTCGGACTCCAACTGTCCACCGAACAAATTCAAACCCTCTGCCATCGCCAACGTGGGGTTGGGGCGGATGGAGTCCTACTGTTGCGGGTCGCCAAGGGCGACGCCGATTTGGGTTGGGATTTTTTCAACCAAGATGGCAGCGAAGCGGAAATGTGCGGCAACGGCGCGCGGTGCTTTGCGCGGTTCGCCCAACGTAACCTCGACGGTCGCACCTCCATTTCGTTCGAGACGCTGGCCGGCGTGATTCAATCCAACCTCGAGGGCGAACGCGTGACAATTGGCCTCACGCCGCCGGAAGACTTGCGGCTCGGAGACCGAATCAGTACGTCCACTGGTGAGGTCGAGATTCACTCGGTGAATACCGGCGTGCCTCACGCGGTGTTGTTTGTCGACGACGCCGACAAGGCGATGGTCTCCGAGTTGGGTCACGAAATTCGCTATCACGACCACTACGCCCCGGCCGGCACGAACGTGAACTTCGTGCAGTTGACCGGCGACAACTCAATCCGCGTGCGCACCTACGAACGCGGCGTTGGCGAGACACTCGCCTGCGGCACCGGCGTCACCGCGTCCGGGTTGATCACGGCCAAGCTGCATGGCTACAGCTCTCCCATCTCGGTGCGTGTACTGGGAGGCGACGATCTCGGTGTGGCGTTCGAAACCGACGGCGATGATTTTAAAAACGTCCAGCTCTCCGGCCCGGCAGATTTCGTCTACACCGGGCAGATCGAAATCTGAACAGCCCTCGGCCAAGCATGGACACGCCTCAAGCTATCTGCATGGTGCGGGACGCGGAGGGGATTCGTCCGCTGATGCCGGATGAGCGCGGGCGTGTCGCGGGCTTTTTTCTTTTCGGCGAAGGCTTTGGCGACATGATCTGCCTTTTGCCGACGGTGCAAAAAACGGCTGAACAATTGGCCAAGCGCCTCGACGTCTGGACCCGCCGGCCGGAGGTGTTCGCGAACCACTCTCTGCTCAACCCAATCCGCTCCGACGACAAGGCATTGACGGCGTACCTTTCAGAAAACGACCGTTTGCTGATCGTCAGCCCGGTGGAGTTCGAAGGGCTGCCTAACCGCAACCAAACGCACATCGTCGAGCAGCCGGCGCGGGGGATTGTCGATCTGCAGACCGGCGACAAGGAAGTTCGACTACACACGACCGATGCAGACCGCCAACGCGCCGCTGAACTATTGCGGCCGCTCGACAACAGGTCAAGGGTGGTGGTTCACCCCAACCGCAGCTGGGAGATTCGCACCTGGCCAAGCGACCACTGGGGGCAGTTGACACTCGGTCTGCTCGAACTCGGGACGCAGGTGGTCGTGGTCGGGAGCGAAGTCCCTAATATCGGCACCACTGAGCAGAACATCCCAAAGGGCGTCTTCGACCTGGGTATCGACCATCCTTCCCTACTCGACTTAACGGATCAAACCAGCCTGCACGAACTGCGCGATGTGATCGCCCGTTGCGACCTAGTGATCACCGTCGACAGCGGCGTGCTGCACGTTGCAAATTGCACG
>WTHH01000038.1 GCA_011523195.1 Verrucomicrobiales bacterium | reverse complement strand
GGATTGGTCGAGCCGGTCGTGAACGGGGTAGGGCAGATTACTGTCGAGACCGAGGCTGGCGAAAAGGCATCCATCCCGTTCGAGGTCAAAAACGCCACGCTCGAAAAGCAGGTCAATTTTTCAAACTCCATCGTGCCGTTGTTCACCAAGCACGGCTGCAACGGGGGCGGTTGCCACGGAAAGTCCGGCGGCCAGAACGGATTCAAACTCTCGCTGCTCGGCTTCGAGCCACCGGAGGATTACGAGTATCTACTCCGCGAGGCGCGCGGGCGGCGCATTTTCCCGGCCGCGCCGGAGCGCAGTCTGCTTTTGCTGAAAGCCAGCGGCCAGTTGCCGCACGGCGGCGGATCACGGATTGATGCCGGCTCATTTGACTACAAGATGATCGTCAAGTGGATGCGACAGGGCATGCCCTACGGTAAACCGACCGATCCCAAGCTGGACGCGATCGAGGTGCACCCTACCGAGCGCGTAATGAAGCCAGGCGCACAGCAGCAACTCGTGGTGTTGGCGCGGATGACTGACGGTTCAGTGGAAGATATTACCCACTCGGCCGTGTACGAAGCGAACGATCGCGAATTCGCCGAGGCCGACAACACCGGCTTGGTGACTGCGGGAAATCATCCCGGTGAGATAGCAGTGATGATTCGTTATCAGGACAAGGCATCCGTTTTTCGGGCGTCGGTTCCGCTGGGAGAGCCTGTCGATAGTTTGCCATCCGAGCAGAATTTTGTGGACAAGTTCATTTTCGCAAAGTTGAAAAAAGTGGGCATGCCACCCTCTGCTGTGGCGGACGATTTGACATTTCTCCGTCGTGTGACACTCGACATCGCAGGTCGGTTACCCACGGTGGACGAGGCGAAGGCATTCGCCGCAGACAAGTCACTCCACAAACGAACCGCATTGGTCGAGCGCCTGCTGAGGACGGAGGAGTACGCCGAGTTTTTCGCCAACAAATGGTCGTCGCTCCTTCGCAACAAGCGAGCCAACGGGGCGCAGTTGAAAACCACTATGGCATTTTACGATTGGATCAAAGAGAGTTTTTACAACAACAAGCCGTACGATCGTTTTGTGCGCGAGATTCTCGCCGCTTCGGGAGACATCAAGCAAAGCCCGCCGACGGCCTGGTTCAAGCAGGTCAACTCGCAGCAGGCCCAAATGGAGGACACGGCGCAGTTGTTCCTCGGCACCCGTCTGCAGTGTGCCCAGTGCCACCATCATCCGTTCGAGAAATGGTCGCAAAACGATTACTACAGCTTTATGGCGTTTTTCTCGCGAGTGGGTAAGGCAAATGCTGGTCGACCCGGGGAGGACATGATTTTCCACCGCGCCGGCGTCGCACAGGTGACAAACAAGAAAACCAACAAGCCGGTCAAACCGGCCGGGTTGGGCTCGGGCGAGTTGGCGATCTCGGCAGTCGAAGATCCCCGGCATCGCTTGGTCGACTGGATGAAGGTCGATAACAATCGCCTGTTCTCCAAGACGCTCGTGAACCGTTATTGGAAACATTTCTTTGGTCGCGGGCTTGTTGATCCCGAGGATGATTTTCGTTCCACAAACCCGGCTACCCATCCGGCCTTGCTGGATGAGTTGGCGAATCATTTTGAGAAATCAAATTACGACCTCAAGGAACTGATCCGGATAATCACCACTTCGACCACTTACCAGTTCAGTTCCGTGCCCAACGAGCACAACGCAAAGGACAAGCACTACTTCTCGCGTTTCCAACCCAAGCGCCTGACGGCGGAGGTGCTCTACGATTCGTTGAATGACTTGATTTTGGCCAAGAGCGATTTCAGCGGCCTACCGGTGGGCACCCGAGCGGTGTGTCTGCCGGACAACAGCTACAACAGCTCGAATTATTTCCTGAGCGTGTTCGGTCGGCCGGACTCATCCAGTGCCTGCGAATGCGAACGATCACAGGAGGCCAGCCTTGCCCAAAGTCTTCACCTGTTTAACGCGAAGAACATCCACGAACAATTGGCTCGGAAAGATGGCCGAGCGGCAGAACTGGCATCAGACAAGGAGAGCAGTCATGAAGTGAAACTCAACAGCCTCTACTACCGGGCATTCGCGAGACTGCCCGGCAAGGAGGAGGTCGATGTGGCGGTGGGTTACCTGAATCGCGAGGCCGTGGACAAAGACGGCAAGCCGGTGGACAAAACCAAGGAGCGATTCGAGGACATACTCTGGGCCTTGGTTAACACCAAGGAATTTCTCTTCAACCACTAAGTTGTTGCGTTTATTGCTGCCGCTTGGCCAGGCATATTGATGAGCATGGCTTTTCGATTCTTTTCCCGGTGTTCGCTTGTTGGCCTGCTTTTGATTGGCGCGCTTGCCCAAGCGCTTGGCCAACTGCCAACGTCACGATTGACCGCCGTCTTTCCTTTGGGCTGCCAAGCCGGTGGAGAGACGGTGATCACAGCATTCGGTGGAGATTTGGAGGGGGCGACCGGTCTTTATTTTTCCCACTCAGGTATCAGTGCCGAACTAATCAAGCCGGGAGAGAATAAATTCCGGGTAAAGGCGACGGAAGAAGTACCGTCCGGTGTCTACGAGGTTCGTTACATTGGAGCGTTCGGGGTGTCGAATCCGAGGCCGTTTTCTGTTGGCCCGCTCGATGAATTAAGCAGCC
>WTHH01000325.1 GCA_011523195.1 Verrucomicrobiales bacterium | reverse complement strand
TACTCGAGAAGGCGCGGTCGAAAATGTGAGCCGCTTGGCCAAGCGCTTGGCCAAGGTTGAGTGGGTCAGTCGTTCAGCAACTGGACGTAGTGGCTGATCTTGCCGGCGTCTGCCACCTTCATTGAAAACTCCGGCGGATACAGTGCCTTGCCCATGAAGCAACGGTCGTTGCGGAACTCCATTTTGCTGTCGATGGATGAACTGCCGGTAACGTGATATTCCCGGGCACCGGTTTCGCGGATGATGCGTGGCAAGTTCTTGGGCGTGATTCCGGCGCCAGGCATGATTATGATATCCTCCTCGGCTCGGCGAACCAGCTCGGCGATCAGCTCCACACCCTCGAGCACGGACGGTTCCTGACCGGAGGTGAGCAGGCGGTCGACGTCCAGTTGGATCAATTCGTCGAGACTGCGAAACGGGTCGGCAGTGACGTCGAACGCGCGGTGAAAGGTAACTTCCAGCGGGTGCGCCAGCTCGATCAGTTGCCGGGTTCGCTCGGTATCGATCGTGCCGTCGGCGTTGAGCATGCCGATCACCACGCCGTTGATGCCGGCCTCCTTTAGCGCGACGATGTCTTTTTTCATCACCGCAAACTCGTCGTCCGAGTAGAGGAAATCGCCGCCGCGCGGCCGGATGATGACGTTGACCTTGATCCCGACCTGCTGGAGGGCGTGATACACCGTGCCAATGCTGGGTGTGGTGCCGCCTTCAAAAAGGTTTTGGCACAGCTCAACGCGGGCCGCGCCGCCCTGTTCCGCCGCGATGGCCGAGGCCACCGAGTCGATGCATATTTCAAGTAGGGGTGTATCGCTCATGATCGTTCCACTTGGCCCAACGTAGCAGAGCGCTTGGCCAAGGCGAAGCGAACTGTTTTTCGTGAATCGCGCTTGGCCAAGCGCTATGCTGCGGGCGTGCTGAAATGGGTGACAGGATTGGTCGCGATTGGCCTGGCGGGTTGCACCTCGCCGGGTAACAGGGATGGCGCGACCGGCCCGGAGGCCAAGCCGGGCGGCGGCACAATCGTCACCCCGGCGGCGATGCGCACGGAGGGCAAGGTGGTGCGAACAAATGAGAAGCTGAACTTCGTGGTGCTGGACTTTGGATTCAAGCGCCTGCCCCGTGCCGGGCAGCAACTGGGCATCTATCGGTTGGGCGAAAAAATCGGCCAAGTGCGCGTGTCCGGCCCTGCGTGGGACACGTACACGGTGGCGGACATTGTCGAGGGGGAAATCTGGGTCGGCGACGAGGCCCGGCTGAAGTGATGGTGGCTACTCCGGTGGATTGGCCTCGGCCTTGGCGGTCGGCTTCACGATGTTGCGCCCGCCATCCTCGCGGCTGTACGGCGTGTGTAGGTTGAAGTAGATCGCGCACAGCGGTTGGTCGCCTTCGGACTGGCTGAGCATGATGGTGATCTCCTTGTCGAGCGCGATCCCGTGGCGCATTCCCTCGGCCCGGTTTTCGTATGCCTTGATCGCCTTGATCATCAACCGCTCGATTGCCTCGAGGCACTCGTCCGGGGTCTTGAAGACGCACACGACATGCCGGTCGTACGACAACATCGCGTTGTTGATTTCGTGGTGAAATGTCTCCGTGGTCAGTTCCATGCGAGTGGGACTAGGGAAATGTTAGCGCGACACAGCACGATGTAAACAAAAGAACGGTTATTCGGTGGTGCCCTGTTCGCCGCCGGTTTCCTGTTCGCGGAGTCGCCGGAGCAGTTTGCGTACGTCAAAAGCGCCCCCGATGATCACCAACACCGCCATGACGGCGAACAGGCCGCAGCACACCAGCAGGATAACCATCCACACCTCGCGCCAGTTCCAGTCATCCCAAAAAAACCGGGGGATCACCAGCACCAGTCCACCCAGCACAGGAATGCCGAATGCAACAGTACAGCGAAACATGGTGAGCACATTTTGAGGGGTGGTGTTCAGTATGGCCAACAAGCCGAAGGCAATCGTCAGGATGATCGGAAGACCTCCCTTCCACAAATCTTCCTCCCAGTAATCATCCCAAAACAACGGGGGAACGATCACGAGAGACGCCCCGAGCACGAGTATCCCAAAGGCAAGGATGAGACGCATCGGGTTGACCAGTCCGCGATTAAAGTCTTTTGGCTCGTCTGTTTTTGTTTGCGGGATGACGGGCGGTGCATCGGTGGAAGGAGTGACCACCGGTGGTGCAACGACTGAACGCTTAGTTGGTTTTTCCTCCGGCTGCGGCGGGGTGGGTTGATTCGTTTCGTCACTCATCGGTAGCCTCCCTTGGTTTGGGGTCGCGGAATAACAGGGACCCCAGGATGAATACCAGCAGGGTGAACGCGATCGTCATCAACCCGACCCGGGCGCCGGATAGCGGCTTGTAAAGCGACACCGTGTCGCCGATCTTTGGTTCGAAAATCGGCCATTTCTTTTCACGAATCGAGTTGACGCGTTCAACCTTCAAGTGGGGGTACTTTTTCTCAAATTCACTGACCACCCCTGCCTCGTCGGGTTCGCTGTCGAATTTAAGCTGAACGACTGTTGGGGGTGTTCTATTGGAGTCCGAACGCTCGACAGCGCTGACTTTCGCCTCCCAATTTTCGTTGAGGCTGAGTTCGATTGCATCAGAGTCGCTGTACCTGACGGAGGCGGCC
>WTHH01000299.1 GCA_011523195.1 Verrucomicrobiales bacterium | reverse complement strand
GTGCTGGTTCGTGGGGAGATTCGCAATCAGGGACCGGTCGTGAAACGCGGGTTCCTGCAGGTACTCGACCACGTGAAAGCCTACCCCATCGGCTCCCGGGCGAGCGGACGCATGCAACTCGCCTCGTGGCTGACCCAGCCGGATAATCCACTCACGGCACGCGTCATGGTCAACCGCGTTTGGCATCACCTTTTCGGTGCCGGCATCGTGCGGACAGTCGATAATTTCGGAGCAACCGGCGAACGCCCCTCCCATCCGGAATTACTGGATCATCTCGCAATGAAATTCGTCGAGAACAATTGGTCGGTAAAATCGATCATCCGTGAAATCGTTCTGAGCCGATCCTATCAACTTTCCAGTGAAATGGTGGAGTATAATCTCAAGGACGACCCAAACAACCGGTTGCTTTGGAGGATGAACCACAAGCGCCTCAGCGCGGAATCACTGCGAGATGCCATGCTCGCCACCAGCGGCCGCTTGAACCCACAACCGGCAGTTGGATCCGAAATCACCAAGATTGGAGATGTAATCGCCGCCCGCGCCATGCGGCAATTAAACCAAGGGCATCAAAATGCCAACCGGCGAAGTGTCTATCTGCCCATCATGCGAAACTCCCTGCCTGAGATGATGCGTATTTTCGACGCCGCCGAACCAAGCCTGATTGTTGGTAAACGCAACGAAACCACCGTGCCGACCCAGGCGTTGTACCTGATGAACAGCCCGTTCGTCTCAGGCCAAGCGGTCGCCATGGCTCGGCGCATCATGAACCGCACCGAGCAACCCGCCGAGGGCATCCGTCTGGCCTACGAGTTGGCATTCGCAAGAGCCGCCACGGATGACGAGGTGTCAAAGGCACAGATTTTTTTGAGTGAAGTCTCGGAAGAAAAAGATACACCCGGACAATGGACGATCTTTTGTCAGGCATTACTTGCCAGTGCAGAATTTCGTTACATCAACTAGTTAATGACTGCCGCTTGGCCAAGCGGCAAACTGTAGAATGAACAAAGGAATCAACAACTTGTGCAACAACCGCCAGATGCTGCTGTCCCGGCGTGATGCGCTGAAAGGTCTTTCGGCCGGCTTCGGCTACATGGCCTTCGTCGGGCTCGCCAGCCAGGCTGCGGTAATCTCACCGCTGGCCCCGCGCCGCCCCCACTTTGTCCCGAAAGCCAAGCGCGTCATTTTCTGCTGCATGCGCGGCGGCCCGTCACACGTGGATACCTTCGACCACAAACCAGCCTTGGTCAGGGACAAAGGCAAGGAGTTGCCCAAGTTTCGCAACCGCGAACTGATGCCCTCCCCTTGGGAGTTCAAGCGTCACGGTCAGAGCGGACTACAGGTTTCTGAATTATTCCCCAAACTCGCGCAGCACGCCGACGACCTATGCCTACTTAACGGCATGTACTCCTCTGTACCGGCGCATCCCCAGAGTTTCCTGCAACTGCACACCGGCAGCTTTCAATTCGTGCGTCCATCCATTGGATCGTGGGTGCTTTACGGCCTGGGTTCGGAAAACCAAAATCTGCCCGGGTTCATTTCACTTTGCCCTCCCGACAATGTCGGTGGCGCACAAAACTACGGCAGCGCATTCCTCCCTGCCTTTTATCAAGGCACGAAGATTGGAAACTTCAACCAAAACATCAAGGCAGCCTCCCTTCGGAATCTCGGCAACCAGAACATGTCCGGGAAACTGCAGCGCCGCCAACTTGACTTCGTGCAGTCGCTGAACCGCGACCTGCTTGATCACAAAAAACAAAGCTCACAAATCGAGGGCGTCATCGAGTCGTACGAACTGGCATTTCGCATGCAGTCGGCCGTGCCCGAGCTGATGGATGCCAACGATGAAAACGAGTCAATGCTAGAACAGTACGGCATCAACAATCGTGCCACAGAGAATTTTGGCCGCCAGTGCCTGATGGCACGGCGGTTTGCCGAGGCAGGGGTTCGCTTCATCGAAATCACGCATGGGAACTGGGATCAGCATCGGAATCTCAACGCGGCCCTCACTCGAAACTGCGCCGCCACCGACAAACCACTCGCCGCGCTACTGAAGGATTTGAAGGAGCGAGGACTGCTCGAAGAAACGCTCGTCGTCTGGGGCGGTGAATTTGGCCGCACACCGCACATCCGGCAGGATGACGGTCGAGATCACAACTCGACCGGGTTTAGTTTTTGGATGGCCGGCGGCGGAGTGAAAGGCGGCATGGTTCACGGGGCCACCGATGAGCACGGCGTGGCTGCGGTGGAAAACCGCATGCACTTCCATGACCTCCATGCCACCATCCTTCACCTTTTGGGTTTGAATCACGAGAAACTGACTTACAAGTACGCCGGCCGGGATTTTCGACTCACCGACGTCCACGGCGAAATCGCCCACGATATCATTGCTTAACAGCGCTTGGCCTAGTGGAAAAAAACTCCGGCAAAGGTTGACTTTTTTCCCTCATGGGGTGAATTTCTGCACGGCTTATCGCAATATCTTGTGGCAGTATTTGAATCAGGCACTACATGCAGCCAAGCTAGCTTGGTTTGATTTTGAATACATCGCCGCTCGATTCGTCGATAACAACTAGGAGAAACAGGCAATTTTACCGTTATAAAACAAATGAAACTCAAGTTAAACTCACGAAAGTCCCGCAAGGGTGCGTTCACACTCATC
>WTHH01000524.1:6078-10370 GCA_011523195.1 Verrucomicrobiales bacterium | reverse complement strand
CCCCTGCTCGGCCGCGCGGAAATACCAGTCGGCAGCGGTCTGGTAGTTTTGATTAATTTCACCACCCACCTCGGGCGCGTTCTTTTTTCCGTAGGTGTAAATGATCCCAAGGTCATGCTGGGCGCCGGCGTTATTGCCCCGGAAAAATCGGCCTTCCGGCAACGGTTGCGGAGCCGTAGCCGACAACAAAAAAGCCGGCAACGGCTTGGCCCGGTCGACACCAAGGACGACCTGCACAGCATAGTCTGCGTTAGGCAGTTTTTCCGGTTTCTGCGCTGGGGCGCCGCTGAGTTGAAACAAACTGACTGCGTTGGCCCGTCCGTCGAGGTCGAAGAAAATCACGAACTGAACCGGCTTGGTCAGTGGCACTTTTCCCGTGTCGAAAATCCCGATGTCGATCAGCAGGTCGTCGCCTTCACTGCGAAGATCCACCACGGTGATGTCAGCAGGCTTGGCCGAGTCGAAGTTCGGGTCGAACACAGGCCGCCGGAGGCTCTGCCCGGTCCACTTGATTTTTCGCGACGCGGTCCAGTCGTACTCCGGCTCCGCACCGGCTTGGATTAGGGACATCCCGGCAAACGAAAATGGAACGCCGCGCTTGAGGCCGACAGCGGACATCGGGAATCGAAGGCTCATCCAGTCACCAGCCGCCTTTTTCAATTCAGCCGTCGCCAGTAGATAATCCTGTCCGCCGGCTTCCCCACGGGCATGGATTTTTCCGAGGTTTGCGCGCGCCATTGCGCTGCCCGCCCTCGCCGCCTTTTCGTACCACTCAACCGCGGTAGACTGGCTGGCCGTCACGCCCACGCCCTGTTCGTAGAGAATCCCAAGGGTGTTCATCGCGCCGGGATGGTTGCCCAGCCGAACGGCCTGTCGATAATACTGGATCGCCCGGCGGATGTCGTGGGTGACGCCGACCTGGCCTGCCCGGTAAAGTTCGCCCAAGCGAAAGGCCGACTCAACGTTGCCGGCTGCCGAGGCCGCCTCAAGCCGTTTCAGCAGGGCCGCTCCGTCCGACGAAGCCGGCGCTTGGCCAAGCGCCTGGCCAAGCGATACCCAGCCGATCCCGATCAAAACCAGTAATGTGCTAAACCTTGCCACGCTGGAAGGATACTCCGCCCGGCCAAGCGCTTGGCCAAGCAAAAAGGCCCACGGAACCGTGGGCCTTTGCAATTGGTTTGAGGGAGAATTACTTCTCTTCCTTGGGCGCTTCTTCTCCGGCTTCGCCGGATGCCTCTTCGGTGGCTTCAGCAGATGCCTCCTCGGCTGGGGCCTCGGCTTCCGCTGTATCATCGGCAACGGCCTCGGTCTCGGCGGGCGCTTCCGCTTCAGCGGGGGCGGCCTCCTCGACGGTCTCGGGCGCTACCGCCTTGGGCTCCTCAGTCGGCGCTACCACGGCAGCGGGTGCCTCCGCCTTGGCCGGGGTGGATGCCGGAGCGGCTGCGTCCTCGAAAACCCAGGTCAAATAAGCCATCTCTGCGGCATCACCCTTGCGCGCACCGGCCAACCTAACGATACGGGTGTAGCCGCCCTGGCGATTTTGCATTCTGGGCGCGATATCATCAAAGAGCTTGTGCACGACGTCGTGCTCGTTGCGCCAGTTGGCACGAAGAGTCTTGCCGTCCACACCCTTGGTTTTCGGGAAAAATTTCCGCTGCGGTGCACGCAGGCGCGCAGCCGCCAGGCGGCGGTGGTGCAGCGTGCCCTTTTTCCCCAGCGTCACCATCTTCTCGGCGACGACGCGAGCCGCCTTGGCCTTGGCCACTGTGGTCTTGATCGTCTCGTTTTTAATGAGGCTGCAAACGAGGTTTGCGAGCATCGCGTTTCGATGCTCCCCGGTGCGGCCCAATTTGGCTGTTCGTACTCTGTGTCGCATTTTTTATGCTGGGGTTGTCGGTTATTCCTCGATGGGAGGATCCTCGAACGCATCGGCCGGAGCCGGCGTCGGGGGGGAGTCCAACAACGTGGGGTCGATTTTTTCGCCCAATGAAAGGTTGTACTCCTTGAGTTTCTCCTTGATCTCGGTGAGTGATTTTTTGCCGAAGTTACGGTACTTGAGCATCTCGGCCTCGGACTTCATGGCGAGGTGCCCCAGAGTGGTGATGTTGGCGTTGTTCAGGCAGTTGGCCGCACGAACGCTCAACTCAATCTCGTTAACGCTGGTGTTGAGCAACTTGCGCTGGGCCTCGCGGTTTTCGTCCTTGGCCTTGGCATCCTGCTCGAACTCGAAAGCTTCATCATTAACACCGGTAAACACGGAAAGGTGATGGGACAGAATCTCGGAAGCCTGCTTGAGGGCTTCATCCGGTTTCAGGCGACCATCGGTCCACATCTCAAGGATCAACTTGTCGTAGTCGGTGCGCTGCCCCACACGGGCGGCCTCGATACCGTAGCGCACGCGGGTAACCGGCGAGAAAATGGAGTCGATCGGGATCACGCCAATGGGCTGATCCGCCTTCTTGTTGGCGTCACCAGGAAGGAATCCACGGCCCACCTGTACTTCCAGTACCATCTCGACCTTTTTCTTTTTGTCGGTCGTGCAGATGACCTGCTTCTTGTTGACGACCTTGAGTGCCGGCGGCAATTCAAGGTCGCCCGCAGTGATGACACCCTCGGCGGTCACGCTGAGGCGCACCTCCTGCGGTTCGCGGCTGGTGTGGCGAAATTTTATTTTCTTCAGGTTAAGGACGATGTCGGTGACATCCTCCACAACCCCCGGCACGGTGGTGAACTCGTGATCGGCTCCCTCGATTTTCACCGAGGTGATGGCCGCCCCCTCGAGGGAGGAAAGCAGCACACGGCGAAGCGAGTTGCCGATCGTGTGACCGAAGCCGGTTTCAAACGGCTCTGCGGCGTACTTGGCATACGTGTCGTTGGAATCGTCGGATTTGGTTAACTTATCCGGCTTCTCGAAGTGACCCAGTCTTATTGGCATAACGTTTTGTTTTTGAGCAATTTTAATCTGGCCTCATCACCATTATTCCCATTCATAACGAGGCCCGTATAATTGCTTTCCCCGTCCACAAGGACGAAGAGTTTAACGGGAATAAAATTCTACGATCGTCTGTTCGTCGGCGATGGGCTGTATCTCATCGCGGGTCGGCACACGCATCACGGTACCGCGAAAGGCGTCCTTCTCCAACTGCAACCACTCGGGCACCACACGACTAGTGGAGTATTCCAGGTTGCGGGTGGCCAACTGACGCGAGGCGCTTCGATCCTTGACCTCCACGACATCATTGATCTTGGCGGTGTACGAAGGAATCGTCATCTTGCCGCCATTCACACTCACATGGCCATGGGAAACCATCTGGCGCGCCTGAGCGCGGGAGGCCCCAAAACCAAGCCGGTAGACGATGTTGTCCAGGCGGCTCTCAAGCAACTGCAGCATAATCTCACCGGTCACACCGCGGTGACGGCGTGCCTTCTCATAAATCGAGCGAAACTGCTTCTCCATCAAACCGTAGTGGAAGCGGAGCTTCTGCTTCTCCATCAACGCCAGCGCGTAGTCGGAATGCTTGCGACGGGCGCGCGGCCCGTGTGTGCCCGGGGGATAATTCTTGCGCTCGAGATACTTCGAGGGGCCAAAAACCGGGACGCCGAATCGTCGACTAATCTTGTCGCGTGGACCTGTGTATCGTGCCATGCCTTAAATTCCTTTTATACCCTGCGCCGCTTCTTGGGGCGGCAACCGTTGTGCGGGATCGGAGTGACGTCGCGAATAGAGGTGATCTCCAGACCCACGGCCTGCAACGCGCGAATCGCAGATTCACGACCGGAACCCGGTCCCTTAACGCGGACTTCGACCTCTTTCAACCCATGGGACATGGCCCGACGGGCGGCGTCCTGCGCTACTTTTTGAGCGGCGTAAGAGGTGCTTTTGCGCGAACCGCGGAAGCCGGTCTTGCCGGCGGTCGACCAGGCGATCAGGTTGCCCTGCTTGTCGGTCAGCGAAACGTGCGTGTTGTTGAAGGTGGCCAGAATTGTAGCGACGCCAGAGTGGACGTTCTTTGATTTCTTCGCCTTGACGACCTTCGTCGGTGCGGGGTCATCGCTGGTTAGGAGTTCCTGTGCCGAGGGAGCCGCGATGTTTGAGGGATCTTCCTCCTTTTCCGGCTTGGCCTCCGCCTTGGGAGCATCCTTTTTTTCCTCGGGCTTGGCCTCCGCCGGCGCCTCCGTCTTGGCCTGGCTTTCTTCAGCGGGAGCTTCCGCAGCCGCTTCCAGCTTGGTTTCCGCTGCCTCGGGCTGGGTTGCCTCAGGTTGTTGCGCTTGGTTTTCTTCGTCCGCCATGA
>WTHH01000524.1:0-5978 GCA_011523195.1 Verrucomicrobiales bacterium | reverse complement strand
GCCTCGGGCTGGGTTGCCTCAGGTTGTTGCGCTTGGTTTTCTTCGTCCGCCATGATGGTCAGTCTGTTAAATTAATGAATGCCGGCCTTGGCATTGGGGTTACTCTTCGCACCCACGGTTTTCTTTTTGCCCTTGCGTGTACGGGCGTTGGTGGAGGTTCGCTGGCCACGAACCGGAAGGCCGCGTGAATGGCGCATGCCGCGATAGGACTTGATGGCCTGCAACCGCTTGAGGTTGAGACTGCGCTCGCGGCGCAGATCGCCCTCGATCAGGTAGTCGCCCTCCTGAAGGACGTGCACGATCTTGGACAACTCGTTCTCGTCCAGGTTCTTGGCGCGGGTGGCCGGGTCGATGCCAGTCTTCTCCACGATCTCCGTGGCGATCTTGGGCCCGATGCCATAGACGTAGCGCAACGCTATGTCGATGCGCTTGTTGGCAGGAATGTCTACTCCGATGATTCTGGGCATTGTCTAATCCTTTCGTTCAACCCTGACGCTGCTTGTGGCGCGGGTTGGAACTGCAAATAACGCGAACCACGCCCTTCCGGCGGATGATCCGGCAGTGCTCGCAAAGTCGCTTTACAGATGCGCGTACTTTCATTTTACGTTCTCGTTTCTATTTATTTTCAAAAACCAACACGCCGTTGCTGAAATCAGCAGGCGATATTTCCAAATTCACTTCGTCCCCGGGCCTGATGCAGGGCACCTTTTCCCGTTGCCTGAACGGAACCCTGGCAAACAACCGGTGGCCGTTGGCCAGTTCCACCAGGAAGGTCGCGGGGGGACGATGCTCCCTCACGATACCTCTGGACTGGATGGCAGGTTGTCCGGGCATGTCAAAATCTCCGGTTCACCGTCGGTCACGAGGATGGTGTGCTCAAAATGAGCCGAAGGCAAACCGTCCCGGGCCACCACCGTCCAGCCATCCTCCAGCATCTCCACGTGCCGTTGGCCAAGGTTGACCATCGGCTCGATGGCCAGTGTCATTCCCGGCTTCAAAACCGGTGAGCGTCTTCCGCCATCGTCGAAGTTGGGAATTTGGGGATCCTCGTGGACTTTTTTGCCCACGCCGTGCCCGACAAATTCCCGCACGATGCTGTATCCGTTGGCCTCAGCAGTTCCCTGAATCGCCCGCGAGATGTCCACGACCTTGTTGCCAGCCAGCGCTTGGCCAAGCCCATCGTAAAGGGCCTGCTCGGTCACTTCCATCAGTCGCTGTACCGCTGGGTCGCACCCGCCGACCACTACCGTGGTGGCGTTGTCGCCGATGAACCCCTCGTAGCGCACGCCAACATCCACGCTGACAATGTCGCCAAATTGCACCCGCCGTTGCGAGGCCAAGCCGTGTACGACCTCCTCGTTCACCGAGATGCAGATATTGCAAGGATAATCCCGGTAGCCTAGAAACGCACTTTTACCGCCGTGATGGCGGATGCGTTCCCCGCCGTACTGGTCGATTTCCAGCGTGCTCATGCCCGGTTTGACGTAGGCGGCCACCTCGCGCAGCACGGTCGAGGATACCCCGCCGGCCAAGCGCATGGCCTCTATCTCATGATCTTTTTTAATATGGATCATGCCGTCTCCCGGCGCCTGGGCGCCTGATCCAGGGCCAAGCCAAAGCCTGGCCGGTTACTTTCAATGAACAAACAGCCGGAGGAGTTCACCACCAGCCCTAGAAGCGACCACGTACGCGGCCCTTCCTCAAAAATCCGTCATAGTGCCGCATCAACAGATACGACTCCATCTGCCGCATCGTGTCCAGCGTGACACCCACGGCAATCAAAATACTTGTACCCCCGAAAAACTGGGAAACCTGATAGGGGATATTCTGAGCATCACCGAGAATCATAGGAATGATCGCGATGATTACCAGAAACGACGCACCGGCAAACGTGATGCGGCTCATCGTCTTGTGCAAAAAGTCACTGGTCGCCTTGCCGGGTCGCACGCCCGGAATGTAGCCCCCGTTTTTCTTCAGGTTATCGGCGATCTCAATCTCGTTGAATGTCGTTGCCACCCAGAAGTAGGCGAAGAACATAATCATCAGCGCATAGGTCACGTAGTAAAACCAGTGACCCGCCTCAAACCAAGTTGCCGCGGTCAGGAAAATCTCTTCCCAGCCCTCAATTGATCCGAGGCTTCGAAGCACCATGCCCGGGAACATTAGAATGGCCTGGGCGAAAATCAGCGGCATCACGCCGGAGTAGTTGACTCGCAGCGGCATAAAGGAACTGCCCCCGGCATACACCTTGCGGCCCACGGCGCGCTGCGCGTGCTGCACCGGAATCTTGCGCTGCGCCTGAGTCACGGCCACCACGGCGGCTACCACGGCCAAGAGCAGGAAGATCAGGAAGATGCCCTCAAACATACTCCGCGTCATGGTGGGATCAGCGCCAGTCCATTGCTGCGGCGCGAACATTTCCCAAACCATCGGCAGGGCCCTCGGTAGATCTGCCACGATGCCGATTGTGATCACCAGCGACACACCGTTGCCGATACCGCGCTCGGTGATTTGCTCTCCCAGCCACATCAACAACATGGTACCGCACGTCAGCGCCATCATGGTCTGCAGGTGATAGGCGATGCCCCCCGTAGCAAGTACCCCCTTATCGTAACCAGGCAAAACCGTTTCAGGACTCAACCAACCCAGCGACATGACATAGCCCTGCCCCAGGCATAGGAACAGCGTCATGACACGGCCAATCTGCATAATTTTCACCCGACCGCCCTCTTCCCGCGAGAGGCGCGAGAGCCTCGGGATGATTGGCGTCATCAACTGCAGAATAATCGTGGCACTGATGTAAGGCATGATCCCCAGTCCGCCGATGGAGCAGCGTTCCCACGCACCACCGGTGAACATGCTGTAAATGCCGAGAAAACCGATGCCTTCCTGACTCTGCTTTTCACGGAGATCCGAAAAATAGTCCTGCAACTGAACGCCATCGAGCCCCGGAATCGGCACCCAGGCGATCAGGCGACAGACGGCCAACACCAACAACGTGAATATGATACGATCCCGCAACTCCGGAATTTTGAAGCAATTCCGGAAACCCGTGATCATTCGTGAGATTGCGTTGTCCTTAGCCATTTGTTTTTCAGCGAGCAGTCAAACGTTGGCTTACTCGGAAGCCTTGGCTTCAGCCTTGGCGGCCACCTCGCAGCTGCCGCCCTTCCCCTCAATTGCCGCCCTGGCACTAGCGCTGAACGCGGCCACCTTGACGGTCAATTTCTTCTCCAGTTCGCCCTGACCCAAAATCTTTACGCCATCGCCGCGGCCGTTCACCAAACCGGCTGCGCGCAGCGCTGCCTCGTCCACGGTGGCCCCGTCGTCGAACTGGTTCAGGCTCTCTAGGTTGACCGGGATGAAAACAGTTGCAAATTTCTTGTTGTTAAAACCACGCTTGGGCAGACGGCGGGCGAGTGGCAACTGGCCGCCCTCGAAACCGGGACGTGTCGATGACCCGGAACGGGAACCCTGCCCCTTTTGACCGCGGGTGCTGGTGTGCCCACCACGACCGCTGCCGGGCCCGCGACCAATGCGCTTGCGCCGGTGCTTGGATCCGTCGGCTGGTTTTAAATCGTGTAATCTCATTTTAAATCTGGTTTACGCCTCAGCGGCTGCCGGTTCCTCGGCCTTGCCTCGGCTCTTCATCACTTCTCGGCGGTCGCGCAATTCCAGCAGTCCCTTGAGGGTCGCCTTGGCCACGTTGACCGGGTTGTTCGAACCCAGCGACTTGCTGAGCATGTTCCGCACGCCGACCAATTCGCACACGGCACGAACGGTCTTACCGGCGATGATTCCAGTACCGGGAGAGGCCGGGCGCAACAGCACCTTGGCTCCGTCGTAACGACTCAATACCTCGTGCGGGATGGTTGTGTCCAAAAGTGTCACATCCACCAGACGGGTGCGGGCGTCCTCGGAGGCCTTGCGAATACAGTCGGCAACCTGATTGGCCTTGCCCTGCCCCATGCCTACACGGCCCTTCTTGTCTCCCACGACCACTGTGGCACTGAAGCCAAAACGGCGGCCGCCCTTGACCACCTTGGCCGAACGGTTGATGCACAAGACCTTCTCGGAAAATTCATCCTGCGGCTCGTCGGATGGGCCGTTGTCACGTCCGCGACGGGGGCCACCCGGGCCACGCCCACCGGGACCACGCCCACCGGGACCACCCGGCCCACGGCCTCCAAATCGTTGACCTCCGGGACCGCCCGGCCCACGGCCTCCAAATCGTTGACCTCCTTGACCACTGCCTTGACCGCTCTGTTGAGTTTTGCCAAGCGCTTGGCCACCGGCACTCGAAGCAGGTGCTCCTTGTGCCTGCCCCTCGGGCTTAGCCGCCTCCGGAGCGGCTTCGTTGGCCGCAGCGTTTTCGTTTTGATTCGGTTCTTCTGCCACGGTTCTTCCTTAAATTTTCAGTCCGGCCTCACGGGCTGCGTCAGCCAAGGCCTTCACTTTACCATGATAACGCGCGCCGTTCCGGTCGAACACAGCCGTCTCAAACCCGGCCGCCTTGGCCGCCTCACCGGCGAGCTTGCCGATTTCCTTGGCGCTGCCCACGTTGGCCGCGAGTTTCTCGCGGTTTTCCACCGACTTGGCCTTGCTGGAGACGGAGGCCAGAGTGTGCCCCGCCTCGTCGTCAATGAACTGCACGTAGATGTTTTTATTACTCATCCGCACGCTCATGCGCGGACGCTCGACGGTGCCGTGCACCTTCTTGCGAATACGCCACCGGCGGCGCTTCAACAAATCTCTCTTTTTATCCGTTCTCATGTTACTTGCCCCGGTTTTTGCCGCGGCTATCTTAACGAAAATTACTGTACGGTCTTGCCTTCCTTGCGGCGCACGTGCTCGTCCGCGTACTTGACACCCTTGGCCTTGTACGGCTCGACCGGGTAGAACCCGCGCAGCTCGGCGGCCACCATGCCCACCTTCTGCTTGTCCGGCCCCTCGATTGTAACGCTTGTATCCTTGTCCACGGTAACCTTCACCTGATCGGGCAACTCGTAGTTGATCTGGTGCGAGTACCCGAGGCTCATAGTCACCTTGCTGCCGCTCACCGCGGCCTTAAAACCAACGCCGTTGATCTCGAGTTTCTTGACAAATCCTTCCGAAACGCCGAGCACCATATTGTTTAGCAGCGAACGGCCCAAGCCGTGCATGGCCTTGGCCTCGCGGTCGTCACCATCGCGCGCCACCTTGAGGGTGTTTTCCTCCTGCGAAACGCTGGTGCGCCGAGGCATGTCCATCTCCAGCTTGCCCTTAGGCCCCTCCACGGCGACGTGGTTGTCGGCGATGGACACCTTCACCTTGTCCGGCACCGCGATTGATTGGTTTCCAACTCGTGACATCGTTTCTTTTCCTTACCAGACCTTGAACAACAATTCGCCGCCGACGTTGTGGCGTCGGGCATCGTGGCCGGTCATCAAGCCCTGCGGAGTGCTCACCACGGCAACGCCCATCCCGCCCAGCACGAGCGGTATGTCCTTGGCAGAGGTGTAGCGACGCAGTCCAGGGCGGCTTACACGCTGCAGGTCGGTGATCACGCCCTTGCGCCCCTTAAATTTCAAACCGATTCGGATGCTCCGCTTGACGTCACCCTCGACGTTGTAGGAATCGAGGTAACCCTCGTCCTTCAGCAGCTTGACGGCGCTCTCCTTGATATTGGAATGGGGCACCGTGATCTCCGGCTTCAACGCCAGGCTGGCGTTCCGGATGCAGGTCAATAAATCAGCAATGGGATCCATGTCTTTTTCCTACCAGCTCGCCTTAGTGACACCGGGAATCATGCCGGTCCGCGCCATTTCGCGGAACGTCAGTCGGGATACCCGAAACTTGCGGAAGTACCCGTGACGACGACCGGTGATCTCGCACCGGTTGACCAGCCGAACCGGGCTGGCGTCGCGCGGCAACTGGGCCAAGCCCTCGTAGTCGGCATTGGCCTTGAGCTCAGCCCGCTTGGCCGCGTACTTGGCCAC
>WTHH01000281.1 GCA_011523195.1 Verrucomicrobiales bacterium | reverse complement strand
ATCGTTGATGACGCTTGCGGCGGCTTCGCCGTTGATCTTGGCGTTGGTGAAATCTGGGTACTGAGTGGCGGAGTGATTGCCCCAGACGGTCAGGTTGCTAACGGCTGTGACGTCGACTCCGGCTTTTTGAGCGAGTTGAGTTTTTGCGCGGTTTTCGTCGAGGCGAGTCATGGCAAACCAGCGGTCGCGCGGGATGTCCGGCGCATTGTTCATGGCGATAAGGCAGTTGGTGTTGCACGGGTTGCCGACCACCAGCGTGCGCACGTCGCTGGAGGCGTTGTTTTGGATGGCCTGTCCCTGTCCGGTGAAAATCTTGCCGTTGATGCCAAGCAGGTCGCCGCGCTCCATGCCCTGCTTGCGCGGCACACTGCCGACGAGCAGCGCCCAGTTGACACCGTTGAACCCGGTGTTCAGGTCGGCCGTGGCCACGGTGCCCTTGAGCAGCGGGAAGGCACAGTCGTCCAGTTCCATTCCGACCCCCTCAAGCGCGGGCAAGGCTGGCTCAATCTCGATCATATGAATGATGACCGGCTGATCCGGGCCAAACATCTGGCCGGAGGCGATCCGGAATAACAGGGCATAACCGATCTGACCGGCCGCACCGGTCACCGCAACACGAATGGGTTCTTTACTCATCTTAAAAAGCGGCGGGGAGTATGGATTTTACACCGGTTTCCGACAAGTTTTTCCGCTTGGCCAAGCGCTTGGCCAAGCGAGTTAGTCTTGCTGTGTACCGCTGGCAGGCGGTTTCGGCTCGTCCTCGGCTGGGACGATTTCCTTGTGGTGACACTCAGGGCACTCGATCTTGTCGCCGATCAGCACAGCCGGAACTTCGAGTTTTTGATTGCAGTTGTCGCAGTACATGATGACCGAATCGTCATCTTCGGATTCGTGCCGGATGATCGGTGGGAGAGCGGATTTTTCCTTCTCGTTTTCTGTGGATTCAACATCCTTATCGTCTTCGATAATGGGAGGCAGTCGGTTGAATTGAACGGCGTTGGTTGGACGTTGGATGCTTTTGACCACTTCAAGTTCAGCGTGAAAAAGGTCCGCCTCCTCGAATTTGAAGAGCTTGGCCAAGAACAGTTCGGGCATCTGTCCGATGCGGGTGTTGAATCGTTCCACGCTGTCATTGTAGCCGGAGCGCATGAGGGCGACCTCGTTCTCGAGCAGGACCAGCTTTTCATGAAGTTGCGCCATCATCTGGTTGCCCTTCAGGTCGGGGTACTTTTCCTGCAGGCCAAAAAACTTTTGCATCACGGCCACCTCCTGCGTGATGAACAGCCCGGCTGCGGCAGGATCGAAGTCCACCGCGCCTTGGGCTGAATCTCGAAGCTTGGCCAGTTCGGTTTGCAGTTCCTTCTCGTGCTTCAAGTATTCCTTCGCGATCTTGACGAGGTTCGGGATGAGGTCGGCGCGTTTCTTGAGCGAGACCCCGATGTTGGACCACGCGCGTAACACACGGTTGCGAACGAAAACGATGTCGTTGTACATCAGTCCGACGAAACAGCCGGCGAGGAACAGCGGCGCGATCATCGAGGCGAGCAGGAAATCCGTGGCGGCGTACGAGGCGGCGGCTCCGAATAAACCGAAGCCAACCAACACGAACCCGTTCAGCCCAAGGTTTAGCCAGAACAATCCCCGCCGACTTTTCCGGCCCATGAGTTCGGTCTCGGTATAATTCGTGGTGATGAGGGGAAACTTGTTCTTGCCCTTGGCGATCATGAGGCGATCGCCGGTGCTCTCGTCGATGATCGCGGTGCCGAGCACGTACAACGGGTCGCCGATCCGGATGCTGGTCTCGCTGTATCGGCGTCTGCCCGATCTACGCGAGAGGCTGTGCCGGGTGTGTATCTCAGCGCCGTCCAGATTGACCGGGACGACCCCCTCGCTGTCGCGGCAATAAAAGTCGATCAACCGCGTTTCGTCCGTGACAGTTACCCACTTCGCCTTCTTGCCGGAACCCCGTTTTTCCTCCACGACATAGTGGTACTGAACGCATGGAGTGTTGCTGAGTGGGGCGGTTAAACTCTCCGATTTACGTTCGACTTTGCCCTGGATTTCCGCCGGGCCGTAGGCCAAGCCGGTGGAAAGGGAGGTAGGGATGTTTTCGATGTAGCGCTTCTCCTTGATTTTTCTGAACCCAACAAACGTCCCCGTGACGGCTACCAAACCGCCTCCCCCGAGCATGAGCAACAGGTTCCAGAAATTGACGCTGACCGACTGAATTGCGAGTTGCTTGGCCGACTGCGGCGCGAACGACTTGGCCAAGGCCAGTTCCGGGATGGCCTTGATGCCGAACATCGGGGCGAGATAACGCTCGGGGAAGCGATCTCGCACTGCGTTGTATCGGGCAATGTTGGCGGCCATGTCGCCGTAAATACCCTGCACCCGGTCAAACTGCGGCTTGGCCAAGCGCTTGGCCAAGCGCTCGTTGAAGACCTCCCGATCATCCCAGTCGCCCGACCATCGAACGTTCGCCTGGCCAAGCAGGCGCTGGAATTCCTGCTCCGCCCGGTCGCTCTGCCGAAGGGTTCGCGAGTGGGAGGCCCCGAGATCGAGCCGCATCATTTGCAGCCCAAGCAGGATCAATCCACCGCCCTGAATCATCGAGACGATGGTCAGGAACACAAGCAATCGGTGCACGCCGACCATCCAGCAGGTAAAC
>WTHH01000143.1 GCA_011523195.1 Verrucomicrobiales bacterium | reverse complement strand
ACGGTGGTTCGTTGAAGGATCTGCGGAAGCGCATCGACGACCACGGGTTGACGATCGAGAGCGCCATCGGGTTTGCGCGGTGGATAGTTGATGACGATGCCCAGCGCGCGAAGGGACTTGAGGAGGCCAAGCGAGACATGGATTTGCTCGCACAACTCGGGGCCAAGCGCATCGCCGCCCCTCCGGCGGGTGCCCGTGGCACGGTCGATCCGATGGCGGCCGCCGAGCGTTACCGCGCGTTGTTGGAAATCGGCGACGAGATTGGCGTTGTGCCGCAAATCGAGATGTGGGGCGGCAACAGATCGATAGGCCGCGTGAGCACGGCGATCTACATTGCGCTCGAGGCCGGGCACCCAAGCGCCTGTTTTCTCGGTGACGTGTATCACACGTACAAGGGCGGTTCGGATTTTGACGCGCTCAAGATGCTTGGCCCGCAGGCGCTGCAGGTATTTCACTGGAACGATTATCCGGCCGATCCACCGCGCGAGACGATCGGCGATGGCGACCGTGTTTATCCGGGTGACGGCGTGGCGCCGGTCACCGACATCGTCAAGGGCTTCCTACAGGTGGGTGCGACGCCGGCGCTCTCGCTCGAGTTATTCAACAAAAAATATTGGGCGATGGATCCCCTCGAGGCGGCCAAGGTTGGCATAGAAAAGATGAAAGCCTCCGTTGCTCCGGCGCTTTAACCCGGCATGGCGACGTATGCCGAACTGGCCGGGCGAACGGTGTTGATAACCGGCGGCGCTAACGGAATTGGCCAAGCGATGGTCGAGGCGTTCCACGTGCAGGGGGCGACTGTCTCTTTTTGCGACATGGACGAAGCCGGGGGAAAGCGCTTAGCCAAGCGCTTGGCCAAGCGGGCTGAGTTCACGAAGGTAAACCTATTGCGCGAATTGGAGATCAAGCGTTGGATCGCCAAAGTAGCCAAGCGGCATGGCTCGATCGACGTCCTGATCAACAACGCCGCGCGCGATCCGCGAATCAAATTTGAGGACGTCTCCTCCAAGGATTGGGATGACCTTTTTGCCGGTAACCTTCGCGCCTATTTTTTGACCTGCCGCGAGGCCTCTCCTCACTTGGCCAAGGGCGCGTCGGTGATCAACTTTTCATCGATCACCCGTTTCAACGGGCCGGAGGAAATGTCGACCTACGTGGCGACCAAGGCCGGGGCGATCGGCCTGTCCCGCTCGCTCGCCCGTGAGCTTGGCTCGCGCCGTATCCGAGTGAACACCATCTCGCCTGGATGGATCATGACGGATCGACAGCTCGATGAGCACGTCACCCCGGCGATCAAGCGGGAGTTGCGAAAAATCCAATGTATCCCCGACCTGAACCAACCGGACGAAGTCGCCGACGTGGCTTTGTTTCTTGCCAGCGACGCAAGCCGGGCTGTGACAGGTCAGGACATACTCGTCGATCGTGGCTGGCGCCATGGCTGACGCGGATTACCTGATCGTTGGCGGCGGAATTGTGGGGTTGGCGACGGCCTATCGTCTGCAATCGATGCAGCCCGGTTGCCGGGTCAGGCTGCTTGAAAAGGAGGCGGAAGTTGGGCAGCACCAGAGTGGGCATAACAGCGGCGTTTTACACTGTGGGCTATATTACAAACCAGGCTCCATCAAGGCTGTTTTGGCCGTGCGCGGGATACGGCAAATGGTGGAGTTTTGTGAGAAGTCCGGAATCAAGCATGAGGTCTGCGGTAAGCTGGTGGTGGCGTGCAATGAGGTGGAACTGGGGCGTCTCCGTAACCTTGAAGTGCGCGGCCGTCAAAACGGACTTGAGGGGATCGAGTATCTGGAGCGCGAAGCGATGCTGGAGGTCGAGCCAAACGTGGGAGGCATCGCCGCGTTGCGCGTGCCGCAGGAGGGGATCGTCGATTACCCCGCCGTTTGCCGGGAGTTGAAGCGGCGCATCGTTGAAAACGGAGGTGTGGTTGTCACTGGTGCGACAGTCACGGGACTGCGGGAGCAGGGCGGTCAGTGGATCGCCCGCACTCCGGTTGGTGAGTATTCCGGGACGTTCCTCGTGAATTGTGCCGGACTGCATTGCGACCGGGTGGCGGAGATCGCAGGAGAAAAACGCGAGACGCGCATCGTTCCGTTTCGTGGCGAGTACTACAAATTAAAACCCGGCCGTGAGGGGATCGTTCGCAACCTGATTTACCCGGTGCCAGATGCGCAGTTTCCGTTTCTGGGGGTTCACTTTACGCGTTTGATTCACGGCGGGATGGAGGCCGGCCCGAACGCGGCGATGGCGTTTGCACGTGAAGGGTATCGCAAGACAAACATCAGTCTGCGCGACATGTGGGATGCGATGACCTATCCCGGCCTGTGGCGGTTCGTTGCGAAACATCCGAAGATGACGGCGTTTGAGTTGTGGCAGACGTTTAGCAAACGTCGATTTTGCAGGGCGCTGCAGAAGCTCGTGCCAAGCATTCAAATCAGTGACATTGAGCCGGGCGGTGCCGGGGTGCGTGCCCAGGCAATGGCGCGAAAAGGCGAGTTGATTCAGGACTTTTGCCTCATCCGGCGTCGGGCTGCGTTGCATGTTTTGAATGCGCCCAGCCCGGCGGGAACTGCATCACTAGCGATCGGCGAGGAGATCGTCCGCCGAATTCTATCGGATTCGTAGCGCTTGGCCAAGCGCCTGGCTTTAGCGGCCCATGCC
>WTHH01000504.1 GCA_011523195.1 Verrucomicrobiales bacterium | reverse complement strand
GGCCCGGCACTGGCCAGCGGCAACTTCACCGACTTTTGGATTTACCTTGTCGGCCCTGTGACAGGTGCGATCGCGGCCGTTCCGGTCTGGCGATTCATCCGCTTGGCCAAGCGTAAGCCGGAACGCCCACGCCGCAACCCTCGCGAGCGTTCGCAACAAAGAACCCAATCGACCAAAAAACAACAATGGAAAAAGAAACCGGCAAACCCACAGTCCTGATTCTTTGCACAGGAAACTCCTGCCGCAGCCACATGGCCGAGGGCATTCTGAAATCCGTTGCCGGTGATTTAATTGATGTGCAAAGCGCCGGTTCCGACCCTGCCGGTTATGTGCACCCACTATCCATCAAGGCTCTCGACGAGATCGGGATCGACATCTCCGCCAACACGTCCAAGCACATGAACCAGTTCCTCGAGCAGGACGTTGAAACCGTCATCACGGTTTGTGGGAATGCCGATCAGGCCTGCCCAACTTACCCTGGGCAGCTTCGTCGCTACCACTGGCCGTTTCCCGACCCGGCCAAAGCAGAAGGTTCCGAAGATGAAATCTGGGCACAGTTTCAGTCCGTGCGCGACGACATTTTCCGGGTTTTTTCAGCTTACGGTCAGGGCCGTTTGGATTCAGCCAAAGCCTAGTCGGTAGACGTCGACAACCGGTCTTCGCGCCGGAAAAACCGCCCCTTGCTCGTCACCACCTGTTTTGGTGAAACCAAATCGACGTACGAACTATTTCGCATGTTATCCAGTTCCACCCCAGCGTAATACAGGGCCGACACAACGACCGTGGAGCAGATATACCCCCCTCCGATGTCGCCTTTGTTTTTTGGTTTCAGGTTGGCGTTCCAAAAACCAATTGCACTGAAATTGTCGTACGTCTCCGTGTTATGCCCCCGCTCCAGCCCAACCTGCACGAACTCATACAAACGGTCGCGGTCAACACGATCCCAGTTTTTCAAACGGTAAACATCCCAATCACGATTCCCGAGATCCTTCAGCCGTCGCTCAATATTTACCCCTTCCTTCGTCATGCAGGTGAATAACACAAGTTCATCGCTCCCAGCCGGATCTTTAATCACTAAATCCAGATGCCCGTAGTCCAGCACTGTGTGAGCGATGTAATTCATCCCCCGCCCTAAAATGAGGTTACTGCTCGACTCCAATTTACCAAGACTGGCCGCAACGAGATCGCCTTCGCGCAGGAGTTTGGTTTTCTCCGCCAATCCAGACTCACCATCGCTGCGGCGAAACGAAGCAACTCGCTCGAACGCCAATCGATCCTCGGGCTTGGCCAAACGCGACGGCTTCGGCACCCAGGTGCGCTGAACCCAGCTTGGCTTGGGAACAATCGGAGAATCGGTCATCACACAACCGGTTCCGCAGAGCATCAACAGACTGGTAAAAAAAAGGCAAACCAACCGCAGAGAACAGGGAAAAGTTCGACTTGGCCTAGCTCGACTATTAGGCTCCACGGCATGGCAGACAGTGCGTGCAATGTGCTTTTGGTTGTGGGGAGCCTCCATGAAAAATCAGTCACCCGTATGGTGATCAACCAACTCGCGGGGAACTTGTCCACAGACGGCTGCGAAGTCAACACGCTGGACTTCCACAAAGATCCTCTGCCCCTTTTCAACCCGGATACTGTTTGGGAGCAGGATTTTTACCCGGAGTTGAAACGCAAAGTCGTCGCCGCGGATGTCATCGTGCTTGGCACGCCGGATTATCACGGCAGTATCAGCAGCACCCTCAAGAATTTCCTAGATCATTTCTGGAAGGAATTCACTGGAAAACTCTTCGCAACAGTCGTCGCCTCCCATGAGAAGGGACTGACCGTTCACGACCAACTCCGCACCGTCGCCCGTCAATGCTACGCCTGGGTGATGCCCTACGGCGTTTCATTCCTCGAAAAAGTTGACGTAAAGGACGGCGAAATCGCCAGCGATGAACTGAGAAATCGCCTCGAGATGCTTCAGAAAGATCTTCAGATCTACGGCAAACTCCTCGCCTCCCAGCGCGCTGCCGACCTCGCCGGGACTGCCCCCGGCTTCCTCGCCCAACTCCGGAAGTAGCAACCCTCTTTTTATTCAACACGTTTAATTCTGTGTTGAACTTCTGATATTTTTCCAGTAGTTTTCTGGAACTTAAGCCCAGGCTTGCATTGAGGACATTGCTGCGCGCATGAATGACATTTTTATCAGTTACGCCCATGTGGACAACGAATCGCTGACGGAGGGTCAGAAGGGCTGGATCAGCCAGTTCCATCGCACCCTTGAGATTCGCCTGCGTCAGTTGCTTGGAGAGAATCCCAATATTTGGCGAGACCAAAAACTCACCGGCACGGACATCTTCGACGAGAAGATAATCAACACATTTGACCAGACCAAGCTGATGGTTTCCATTGTCACACCCCGCTATATTAACAGTGAGTGGTGCAATCGAGAACTGAAGGAGTTTCACGACCGCGCCGAGGAAACTGGCGGAGTTCGCGTAGGTGAAAAATCCCGAATCATCAAAGTGGTCAAGACTCCGGTTGAGAACGACGGCGGCGGGGCACACCAGATTTTCAATAGCCTGCTGGGCTTTGAGTTTTTCGACGTGGACCCGGAAACCGGGCGGGTGCGCGAGTTTAACGAGGAATTCGGCCACGAGGCCAAGCGCAACTACCTCGAGCGGGTATATGAC
>WTHH01000241.1 GCA_011523195.1 Verrucomicrobiales bacterium | reverse complement strand
GCTTCAAGGAGTCCGGCTCGCGCGGCGGGGTTGGCTTTGAGGGTTGGCAGCGGGTGGGTCTCGAGGCGGATCCCGAAGAGGATACCGCCGGTCTTTGGCTGGGCGACGAGGGCCTGTCGCTCGATGCGAAACCTGACGCTGGCCGGGTCAGTCTCGGCGCTTAACCGGGGAAGGTTGAGTGCGGGATGTTGGTTTAAGTTTGCGGTGGCGGTCAGGCCCCAGTTGGTGCGGAGCCAAGCTTGCCCTGACTGGAGCTGCGTGAGGAAGCTGCGCGCCTTTTCGCCGAGAGTCTCGTTGAGCGTTGGGACCACGGCGTGAATCCAGTCGAGAGGCCGGCCGACTTTTTCCTCGAATGCCCACGACGAGGGGAAACACACACAGCCACCGAGAAGGATCGGCATTCCGTTGTCGTCCGGCTCGAGCAGCAGGTAGTCGGAGGCGATTGTCTGGCCAAGTTCCTGGCCGGATAGCGGCGATTGAACGGCTCCCCATTCCTCGAGTTGTTCATTGAACTCCTCCAGCAATGGCTCGCTCTCGGGCAGCAGGACGCAGTGGCGTTCCGGATGGTTGGCGAGGATTTTCTTCCGCTCGGCGATCAGAGTTTCATCCCCGGCACGGGCGCGGAAGAACTCTCCCGGCTCGCCCCGTCTCAGTCCCATGCGGAACGAAAATGGGCCCGGATAAAAGACATCCTCCATCGCGGGTTATTTCAGGGTCTTGAGGTAGGCGATCATGTCGCGCAGATCGCGCCGAGACAGAATGCCGGTCATGGGCGGCATGGAGGACAGCAGCTTGGAGCGGCTCTTGATGTCGGCCACCTTGACCAGCGAGCGGTTGCCGGCGGGGTCCTTGATCGACATAAAACCGGCTGATTTTTTCTCGATGATGCCGGTGACCACCTTTCCGTCCTTCATGGTGAAGGTGATCAACCCGTAACCGTCGGAGATTTGTGCCTGCGGATCGATGAGCGACTCGAGCATCGCCCGGCTGTCGAGGCGCTTGGCCAAGCCGTTGAGGTTGGGCCCGACGTCGCCACCGACCTGGCCGACCTTGTGGCAGCGGATGCACTGCGCGGTGAAACTGGTACGGAAAATCGATTCCCCGATGGTCGCGTCGCCGCCCTCAAATGTCTCGGGATAGCTATCGGCCGGGGCGAGTTTTGCCCGGGTGGCCTCGTAGTCGTCGGCGAACTTGGCGAGCGAACTACTACCGTTGGCCTTGGCCGCCTCGAGGATGTCGAGGTGCAGGGTGGCCGGCGCAGTGCCCTTGGCCAAGCGCTTGGTTTGTGCCTTGAGCAGCGAAACGGCCTCCGGTGATTTCAGGCTGCCCAGTACGCCCAGAGCATTTTGTTGCTCGCGCAGGTGGTCACTTTTCAGGCCAGCCTGAAGGGAGGCCATCAGTTCGCCGGCGTCGGGGTTGCGCTTGGCCAGAATGCGGACCGCCGTGGCCCGTAGCTCGGGCGACTCGGCTTTCAAGGCAGCCGCCACGGCCTCGTCGGCGCCGTCGGCGTCGATCGAGTGCAACGCCTCGACAGCGGATGCGCGGATCGCTGCCGCCAGTGAGTTGTCGTTGGCCAGCCGAGTGAGCCGCTCGGCGGCGTTGCCGTAGTTGAGTTTGCTGATCGCCTCGGCGGTGGCGCCACGCACGGCGTCTGATTTGCTCGAGAGCAGGTCGCCTATGTGTTGATCGAGCACGTCGTGCGCCTGTTCGAGCGGCCGCGTGCCAAGGTCACGAAAACGGCCCTCGACGCGGTCGAGCTTGAACGGGCTTGGCCAAGTGGAGAGCGTGCGGAGTGCCTCGACTCGCATCGCCTCGGGCGCGGTTTCGCGCGCGGCAAACTTGCCCAAGCGCATGGCATTTTGCGGACGGCCAAGCCTGAGGTTGGCGTTGATGGCGCGGCGCAGCACCGGTTCGCTGGAAACGAGGCCGACGTCGAGCAATCCCGCGAGGCTGGGCATGGCGGCCGGAATGGAAAACTCGTCGTGGATTGCGTGCGCGGCCTCGTTGACCACTTTTTCGCTGGTGTCGTTGAGGAACATTGCCACGCCGGAATTGCCGATACGTCGGAGCGCCACGACGGCGGCCAAGCGCACCGACTCGGAGCCGTGCCGCGCCAGTTGCAGCACGCTGCGGGGTGATTCCTCGCCGACTTTGGCTAGGGCGAGGACACCGGCGTGCCGGAGGAAAACGTCCTTGTTGTCGTTGGTTGCGAGGAAGTGGATGACGGCCGGCACGTGTTTTTTGGAACCGATCTTGCCCAGCGCCATTCCGGCGAACAGCTGCACGCGGGGGGTCGGTGAGTAGAGAAGATTTTGCGCTTCATTGGCAAAGCCCTTGTGATAGGCGTCGGCAGCCACGCGCAATACCTGTGACTGTATTTCCGGGTCGCTGTCGCGCAGCAGCGGCTTGAGCGGCAGGACGGCGGCTTGGGATTTTCGGCCCAACTGGCCCAGCCCCCAGATCGCGTGGACGCGGGCGAGTTGGGAGTCGTTCTTTTTCGCCACTGCCAGCAGCACATCGGCCTCGTTGCGCTTGGCCAGTTCAAACTGCGCCTCGAGTCGGACGCGCTGGTCGGGGTGGGCGAGTAGGTCGACCAGTTTCGGCACGGCGCGCTTGACGAAGCCTTCACCGAGCAGTTTGCGGGTTTGTTTGCGTACCGGATGATCGGCCGCGCCGGGGG